>NZ_BCVG01000012.1 GCF_001591625.1 Metabacillus fastidiosus NBRC 101226 | reverse complement strand
CTGTATCGCTTCAAAGCGACTTTATTAATATAACATCTCTCTAACTTTAAGTCAACTCTTTTTTAAAAAATCAATATTCCTTAACAGCTGACTTATAAGATTATAACAACATCATTTTAAAAAGGCAATAACATTTTTAATATTTTTTAAAAATCAATATAAAATATGGAGCTTTGCCTTTATAACAGGCTTTAAGCTCCAATTCTCCATTATTTAAACAAGTTCTTCAATATATAAATCCCTTTTTTCTTTTAATGCAATAAATTCATTTGTATTAATAATTCTTAACATCGGTCTAGTCGGAAATTGTTCTTCCGTAAAAACAATTTCCCCAATTTGATTATTGGACAGCCTAACCTTTGTTCCAACTGATAGTTTAGCAATTATTTTTTTCAATTCATCTAATACCATAATATCGAATTTACCAAAGTCATCTTCTATCATTTGTTCTAGTACTTTAAATGGTGATTGCTTTCTGCGATATGGTCTATCACAGACCATCGCTTGAAATGTGTCTGCAATCGCTACAATTTTCCCGTATAAATGCAGTTTGCTACCAGATAGACTCATAGGATAGCCGCTCCCGTCAATTCTTTCATGATGCTGTAATACACCGATTTTTACAGCTTCTTTTAAAGACGGTATGTTTTTAATCATATTATAGCTATGAGCCGGGTGCTGTTTCATCTCTCTAAAGTCTTGTTCTGTTAACGGGTTGTTTTTCTTTAAAATTGATTGATCAATTTTAGACATACCACAATCCGCTAACAGTCCGGTAATAGAAATTTGATTTATTTCTCCCTCACTCATATTCAGACTATCAGCAAGATAAGCACTTAATAGGGAAACTGAAATCGGATGATAGAAATAATATTCTTCTGTTTTTGTATAATGTGATATTTTTAAAATTTCCTCTTTATTATTTAAAAGCGCTTTTACTAAAGGAAGAACGAGATCCCTTATTTTTGAGATTTCTATCGTCATTCCAGATTGCCAGGCAATATAAAGCTGTTTATATGAATTGACTGCCTTCACATACAACCTGTAAAAATCATTTATTTCCTGCTGTATGTTTTCATTTATTTTGGAATTACTATTCTCCTTTTCCTCAATAGCATCTTTAGAACTTACTATATCTACATCCATAACAGTAGGTTCTACTTCGACACTGTCTATTAAAAAAGCTTTAAACGCTTCTATATGCTGCAGATTTATAATTGTTTTTTTATGAGCTAGTGGTCGTTTAGTTGACAAAACAACATCTTCCATTAAAATTGACCCTTCATTCAATTGACTTACATCGACTTTCAAATGTTTCCCTCCTATTCATTTTCTTAATAAAGATTAATTATTTTTTCCCTATTCTTACATTTATTTTACATCATTTTTTCGCCTTTTGTTTAATATAAAAAAGCTAAAATGAAAAATTAAATAGGACTAGCCTCACAGCTAGTCCGTAATTAACTCTCTTCTATCTCTAAATCTTCTTCTGTATGAAATTCTTCTTCTTCTTTGTCTACTACTGCAACTGTTGACACGAACACATTTTCATCTAACTTTATTAATTTAACACCTTGTGTATTACGGCCCATTGTGGAAATATCATCAATATCCATTCTAATTATTACTCCGCTAGCAGTAATTAACATTAAGTCATCTTGCCCGCTAACTGCTTTTACGGAAACTACAGGACCATTCTTCTCTGTAATATTACAAGTTTTAAGTCCTTTCCCGCCACGGCTCTGTATACGATATTCGCTTGCAGGTGTCCGTTTTCCATATCCACTTCTTGTAACAATAAGAACATCAACATCTTCTTCTAATATTTCCATACCAACTACTTCATCATCGGTATCAAGATTAATTCCCTTTACACCAGTTGCTGTTCTTCCCATTGATCTAACATCCACCTCTGGGAAACGAATTAACATCCCTTGCTTCGTTCCGATAATGATATCTTTCGAACCATCCGTTAATCGAACTGAAATTAATTCATCTTCTTCACGCAGGCCAAGAGCGATTAATCCATTATTTCTAATATTCGCAAATTGTGATAATGGAGAACGCTTTGAAATTCCTTCTTTCGTAGTGAAAAACAGGAACCAGTCATCAACAAACTCTGATACCGGGATAATAGCGTTTACCCACTCGCCTTTATCCACTTCCAGAAGATTTACAATAGGGAGGCCTTTAGCTGTACGGCTAAACTCTGGAATTTCATAACCCTTTGTACGATAAACCTTTCCTTTATTTGTAAAGAAAAGGATTGTATCATGGGTCGATGTCGTTAATAATTGCTCGACAAAGTCATCTTCATTTGTTCCCATTCCCTGAATTCCTCGGCCACCACGTTTTTGACTGCGGTAAGTCGATACCGGCAAGCGTTTAATATAGCCATTATGTGTTAAAGTAATGACTATATTTTCACGTGGAATCAAGTCTTCGTCTTCAATATTCTCTAATCCGCCTGCTACAATTTCAGTACGGCGGCTATCATTGAAACGTTCTTTTAATTCAAGTAGTTCCTCACGAATGATTTCTAATACTTTTTCTTCATCGGCAAGAATCGCTTTAAGCTCTGCAATCAGTGCAATAAGTGATTGGTATTCTTCTTCAATTTTCTCGCGCTCTAGGCCAGTTAAACGCTGTAAACGCATATCTAGAATAGCTTGTGCTTGCTTTTCACTTAATGAAAATTGCTCCATTAATCCGTTACGAGCAATTTCTGTTGTTTGTGAATTGCGGATTAAAGTAATAACCGCATCTAAATGATCTAAGGCAATTCTTAATCCTTCTAAAATATGTGCTCTTGCTTCCGCTTTTCTTAACTCAAAAGCCGTTCTTCTGCGGATAACTACTTTTTGATGCTCTAAATAATGATACAGACATTGTTTTAAACCTAATACTTTCGGTTCTCCATTTACAAGAGCAAGCATATTAATTCCAAAACTCGTCTGAAGTGCAGTTTGTTTATAAAGATTGTTTAAGAGAACATTTGCATTTGCATCTTTTCTTACTTCAATAACAATTCGCATTCCTGTTCGATCTGATTCATCACGTAAATCTGTTATTCCATCTATTTTCTTATCACGAACAAGCTCTGCAATTTTCTCAATCAATTTTGCTTTATTCACTTGATAAGGCAGTTCATTAACGATAATTGTTTGTTTTCCCGAAGCTTTTTCTTCAATTTCTATGTTGGCACGAATAATAATAGAGCCTCGTCCAGTTTCATATGCTTTACGAATTCCGCTTCTGCCTAGAATTTGCCCTGCTGTAGGGAAATCCGGACCAGGAATAATCTCCATTAATTCAGGAAGCGTAATGTCCGGGTCTTTACTTAAAGCAAGTACTCCGTCAATTACTTCTCCTAACTGATGCGGCGGGATATTTGTTGCCATACCAACAGCAATCCCAGACGTTCCATTAACGAGCAAGTTCGGGAATTTTGCAGGTAGAACAATCGGTTCCTTTTCAGATCCATCATAATTATCCTGATAATCAATTGTATCTTTATTTATGTCTCTGAGAATTTCAGCGGAAATTTTTGATAATCGTGCTTCTGTGTAACGCATTGCTGCAGCTGGGTCACCATCAACGGAACCGAAATTCCCATGTCCATCAACTAACATATAACGATAGCTGAAATCCTGTGCCATACGTACCATCGTTTCATAAACAGCTGAGTCACCATGTGGATGATATTTACCGATTACTTCACCAACAATACGTGCGGACTTCTTATGAGGCTTGTCTGAGGTCATTCCAAGATCATTCATCGCATATAAAATACGACGATGGACAGGCTTTAATCCATCGCGAACATCTGGAAGTGCACGTGAAACAATAACACTCATTGCATAGTCTAAAAATGATGTACGCATTTCATTACTTATATTTATTTCCTTAACTTGAGGAATTTTATTTTCTGGCATTGTAAGTTACCTCCATAAATTGGGCAAACATCGCTTTTTTCCTACCCAATTATAGATTTCATTATCTAGTAGCATATTCTTCATTATATCAATAATAAAGTGACATTACACGTCTATTCAAAAGAAAATCGCCTGTAATCTGAGAATTTTGCAAGTTTCTAGCACTCTTTCTCATAAATCCATCTCTAATATAAAAGAAGGTGCCATAGAACTAAAATAAGCTATAGCACCTATCTTTTTAAAAAAAGATTAAATATCTAAATTTTTAACATATCTTGCGTTCTCTTCAATAAAGTTTCGACGCGGTTCAACTTGATCACCCATTAAAATTTCAAATGTTTCATCTGCTCCAATTGCATCTTCTAATGATATTTGGAGTAATGTACGTACGTCTGGGTCCATCGTAGTTTCCCAAAGCTGTTCCGGATTCATTTCACCTAAACCTTTATAACGCTGAATCCCTGGCTTTGGCTGCTGAGGAAGCTGGGCAAATATTTCTTCTAGGTCCCGGTCATTATATGCATATTCAATTCTTTTACCTTGCTGCACTTTATATAACGGCGGTTGAGCGATATATATATATCCTTTTTCAAGCAATTGACGCATGTAGCGATAAAAGAAAGTTAAAAGCAATGTTCTAATATGAGCACCGTCGACATCAGCATCTGTCATAATGACAATTTTATGGTATCTCGTTTTTGAAATGTCGAAATCTTCTCCAATACCAGTACCGAGAGCTGTAATAATTGTCCGAATTTCATTATTAGATAAAATTTTATCTAATCTCGCCTTTTCTACGTTTAAAATTTTACCCCGTAAAGGTAAAATAGCTTGGAAATGTCGATCCCTTCCCTGCTTCGCTGAACCACCGGCAGAATCACCCTCAACGATGTACAACTCGCTAATTGATGGATCTTTTGATGAACAATCCGCAAGCTTACCTGGTAAACTTGACACTTCAAGGGCACTTTTACGTCTCGTTAATTCTCTGGCTTTTTTTGCAGCCATTCGAGCTCTCGCAGCCATTAGTCCTTTTTCAACAATTTTCCTCGCTGTAGAAGGATTCTCCAATAAAAACTTTTCAAAAGTTTCTGAGAAAATAGAATCTGTAACTGTTCTCGCTTCTGTATTTCCGAGCTTTGTCTTCGTCTGTCCTTCAAACTGTGGATCAGGATGCTTGATAGAGATAATGGCCGTTATTCCTTCACGAACATCTTCACCTAATAAATTTTCATCATTTTCTTTGAAGATTTTATTCTTTCTTGCATAATCATTAATAACACGCGTTAAAGCAGTTTTAAAGCCGGATTCATGTGTTCCGCCTTCGTGTGTATGAATATTATTCGCAAATGAATAAATATTACTTGTATAGCTGTCATTGTATTGAAGAGCGACCTCGACTGTAATACCATCTCTTTCGCCTTCAACATAAACCGGCTCCTCATGGATTACATCTCTTGTGCGATTTAAATGCTCGACGTATGACTTGATACCGCCTTCATAGTAATATTCTTTCTCTCGTTTTTGCTCCCGCTTATCTGTAATCGTAATCTTAATACCTCTGTTTAAAAATGCTAGCTCACGAAGACGATTTGCAAGTATATCAAATTCATAAACAGTCGTTTCTGTGAAAATTTCTTCATCCGGTTTAAAATTAATAATGGTACCCGTTGCGTCAGCTTCACCTATTACTTTTAAATCACCGACAGGGACACCTCTCTCAAATTTTAAATAATGTGCTTTTTCATCACGGTTTACTGTTACTTCAAGTGTTGTAGAAAGTGCATTAACAACAGACGCACCTACACCGTGTAAACCACCTGATACTTTGTATCCTCCACCGCCGAATTTCCCTCCAGCGTGAAGTACAGTTAAAATAACTTCAACAGCGGGTCTGCCCATTTTCTCTTGAATATCAACTGGAATTCCACGTCCGTTGTCTTTCACTGTAATACTATTATCTTCTTCAATAATGACGTTAATCTCATCACAAAAGCCTGCTAGAGCTTCATCAATACTATTATCAACAATTTCCCATACTAAATGGTGCAAACCTTTGGAACTTGTTGAACCAATGTACATACCAGGTCGTTTTCGAACTGCTTCCAACCCTTCAAGTACTTGTATTTGATTGGCATCGTATGATTGTTGTGACATATCTTTTTCTTCCATTGCCACTGTTATCACCTACACTTTTCTTTAAACCTAATTTTAAATCAATCAACTATTCTTAAAAATACGGTTGAATTGTGTATCTATATCAAAAGCTAATTTAGCTCGTTTCTTTAAAGTATTTGAAGCAAGAGGTGAGAAATAAATTTTTTCTGTTGTTACAACAATTGATTTTACAACACCAGTTGTCAGCTGTACGATCGCTTTCTTTTGCATATCTAGAAATTCACTAACAATCACAGATTCCTCTGATGATTGGCCGTCTAAAATCATTACAACTTCTTTTGACGGAACAACAAAATTATCTCCTAAATGGATATACAAATAACTCACCTCATTTTTTAGCAGTTAATTTTCCGTAATCGACATGAAACATCGCTGCTTCTTTTAATGTTCGATGTTCAATTCCTTCCACACTAGTCGTTGTGACAAATGTTTGGACTTTCCCTTGAATTGTGTTTAATAAATGTGACTGCCTGTAATCATCCAATTCTGATAAAACATCATCGAGCAAGAGAATTGGATACTCACCAATCTCATGATGAATAAGATCGATTTCCGCCAATTTTAGTGATAAAGCTGTCGTTCTTTGCTGTCCCTGCGATCCATAGGTTTGAACATCTCTATCATTGACCAAAAAGCTGAGATCATCCCGGTGCGGCCCTGCTAAAGTAGCTCCGCGTTCTATCTCTTTCGCTCTTATTTTATCAAATTTCCGTTCAAATGCTTCTATCATTGTCGACAAGTTCGGGGTATCTAATACATCTATCGAAGGTTTATATTGAATCGTTAATCTTTCTATACCTCTACTGATTCCTTGATGAATTGGCTGTGCCCATTTTTGCAATTGTTCAACAAATTCCAACCGTTTTAACAGAATTTTTGCAGCCGCTTCACATAATTGAGCTGTCAATACATCGAGCATCGTTTCATCTGTCTGCTTTTTAGTCTGAAGTAACTTTAAATAATGATTTCTTTGTTGCATAATCTTTTGAAAACGACTTAAATCATGGAGATATACTGGGGAAACTTGGCCAATTTCCATATCGATAAAACGACGGCGAATTTGAGGACTCCCTTTTACTAAATTCAAATCTTCCGGGGCAAACATAATAACATTCATCGCACCGATATATTGGCTTAGTTTCTTTTGTTCCAAATGATGTAATTTTGCTTTTTTCCCTTTTTTTGAAATGACAAGTTGAAGATCTACTGAACGATTATATTTTTCGATTGCTCCTTCTATTTTAGCATATTCTTCGTCCCAGCGAATAAGTTCTTTATCATTTGTCGTACGATGTGACTTGGCCATTGCTAAAACAAAGATGGATTCCATCACATTTGTTTTGCCTTGAGCATTTTCACCAAGTATAACATTCACTTTATTTTCAAAATTAACTTCTAAATTTTCATAATTGCGATAATTTTTTAATTTTAATTGCTTAATATGCACGTTTGTCACCATCTTTGACTTTGGCTTTTTAAAATAGGGAATTTAATAACTGTGTGTTTTAATTTTTAACGACAAACGTACCAAATTCAGGTATATCGATAACATCCCCAGCTTTTAGCTTCCTTCCACGTCGGTTCTCTAGTTCGCTGTTAACAAAAATTGCATATTCTCCTAGAAACCATTTTGCCATACCACCTGTTTGAATGACGTCTGCGAGCTTTAAAAATTGTCCTAAAGTAATATATTCCGTCTCAATCTTAACAGGTTTTGCCATATAACATAATCGCCATCCTTTATCAGTCTATAACTTACAATGATACTAAAAATTATATTTAAAAGCTATTCATAACTGGATTATCTCATAATGTCTACTAGAAATGAACAGATAGTAGGCATAAATACCCATTCGTTTCAAAGTTAGTTCTATCTAGAGAACAGGATAAATTATTTTAACATAGATACAAGTGAGTAAGAATCCCCGCTTACTAGAGATTTATTTTATAAAAAATACGGAACTGCCCTTCACTTTAGGTCAGCTCCGTATTTTTTAATATGTTCTTACAGGTAAAATTAATTGTAATATTGATTCATTTTCAGGCGTACGTATTAAGAAAGGTCTCATTGCACCAGTAAATGTTACTCTGATTTCTGTTCCTTCGAGTGCTTTTAAAGCGTCCATTACATATTTTGCACTAAAGGAAATTTTTAATTCTTCGCCTGTCGTTTCATCAGTTTGGATCTCTTCAATAACTTTTCCAATTTCAGGTGAATCCGATGATATTTCAATCATACGTTCTGTTAAAGTGGAAAGCTTTACAACATTATTTCTTGCTTCCCTTGCTAAAAGCGATGCACGATCAATTGCTTCTAAAAAGGCTTTTGTATTTACGATTAGCTCTGTTTTACTTTCCGTCGGTATTAATCTTGTCGTATCTGGATAGTTTCCTTCCAGCAATCTTGAGAAGAATAATAAATTTTTAGCTTTAAATAAAATTTGGTTTTCTGTCATCGTAATATCAATTAAATCATTTGTATCATCTAGTATTTTGCTTAGTTCTGTTAGACTTTTACCAGGAATAACGACATTGTATGTTTCTTCTACGCCTGATTCGATTTTAGCTTTTCTTAGTGCAAGACGATGACTATCAGTGGCAATACAAATTAATTCATTATCTTCTAACTTCCAGTTAACACCTGTTAAAATCGGTCTAGTTTCAGATGTAGATACAGCAAAGACTGTCTGACGAATCATAGCTTTTAATAGATCTGTTGGAATTTTAAATACATTCTCTTCACTGATCTGCGGTAAAAGCGGATATTCTTCTGCATCTAACCCATTAAGATTAAATTCTGCTTTTCCTGATCTGATCACAGTTGAATGATTATTGCTTACTTCAATTTCCACTGCGTCCTTAGGAAGTTTTTTTACAATTTCACTGAAAAATCTGGCTTGTAAGACAACACTTCCTGTTTGTTGAATATCAACAAATTCTTTATCTTCTTCTTCAGCTGGAATAAAGGATTCTATTGAAATATCTGAATCACTTCCAGTCAATGTTACACCATCTTCTGTAGCAACAATTTTTATTCCAGTTAAAATCGGTATTGTTGTTCGAGAAGAAACAGCTTTCATTACATCTTGAACACTTTCTGTTAACTTATCTCTTTGAATTATAAATTTCATTTTGGATCCTCCTTGAATAAGCAATTTAGCCAGCTATCAAATTACTTGTATATATATAATTATTATTTAAAAAAATAGTAGAAGTAATAGTAGGGCTTGTGGATATGTGGATAACGTAGTAATTCAAAGGAAAGACAGCCTATCCACATGTGGACAGACTGTGCATGAGTAAGACTTAGTTATTCACATTATCCTAGTTAATCAAACTAGTTCCCTCGTAATATTCCTTCAATTTCTTTTAATTGCTTTTGAAATTGTTCATCGTTTTGCAACAGTTTTGATATTTTTTCGTGGGCATGAATAACAGTAGTATGATCTCTTCCTCCAAATTCATCACCTATTTTAGGAAGGGACGAATCGGTTAATTCTCGTGATAAGTACATAGCGATCTGTCGTGGGAAAGCGACTGATTTTGTACGTTTTTTTGCTTTAAAGTCTTCTAGTTTAACATGATAATGTTCACCCACAACTTTTTGAATATCACTAATGGAAATGATCTTAGGCTTCGAACTTGGAATAATATTTTTCAAAGCTTCAGCAGCTAAATCAGCATTTATATCCTTATTAATTAATGAGGAATAAGCAACGACACGTATTAAAGCTCCTTCTAATTCACGAATATTCGAATCGATCTGATTAGCAATATAAAGCATTACCTCATTTGGTATATCGAGCCCTTCCGCTTTTGCTTTTTTCCGCAAAATAGCAATCCTTGTTTCTAAATCAGGCGGTGTAATATCTGTTATTAAACCCCATTCAAATCGGGAGCGAAGTCTATCTTCAAGCGTTGGTATTTCTTTAGGCGGTCTGTCACTGGAAATAACAATCTGCTTGCTTTCTTCATGAAGCGTGTTGAATGTATGGAAAAATTCTTCTTGTGTTTGTTCTTTTCCTGCGAGAAATTGAATATCGTCTATTAATAGAACATCTACATTTCGATATTTATTCCTGAAATTTTCTGCTTTATTATCACGGATTGAGTTAATAAATTCATTTGTAAATTTTTCAGATGATAGATAAACGACCTTTGCGGATGGATTATGTTCAAGGACATAATGTCCGATGGCATGCATAAGATGGGTTTTCCCAAGTCCAACTCCACCGTAAATAAATAAAGGATTATAAGCTTTAGCTGGTGCCTCTGCTACTGCCAGAGAAGCAGCATGGGCGAATCGGTTTCCAGAACCAATAACAAAAGTATCAAAAATATATTTATCATTTAACATATTTTGTGATAATTCATTTTGTTCCTCTGCCTGATTTAATGGTGGCTTCACTTGGTTTTTAGACGAAAATTCACTATCTGTTAAATGTTCAGGAATAATAAATTTGATTGCAAGTTCTGCACCAGTTAATTGATAGACAGCATCTGCAATTAAATGTAAATATCTTGACTCTAACCAATCACGGGCAAAATCGTTAGGAGCAGTAATGATTAAAGTATCACCTTGCAGAGAATGTGCCTTTGTTGACTTTAACCATGTTTCAAAACTAGGTTTACTAATTTTTTTCTCAATTTCTATTAAGGCCTTACTCCATAACTCCGAAATATTTTCCATTAGAGGCATTGTCCCTCCTTTACTAAAACGATCTATTGTATAAATATTCATTCTACTAAAAATATAAATAAAAAATAATATAGTAGAAAAACATGTTTTCGACATAATTCACTGCATGTGGACAATTTAAATAACAAGATGTTTATACTTCTCCACACTTTATCCACAATCTGTGGATAAACAGAAATCTATTTTTCATTGTTAAGAGTTAAAACACAAATATAATATCAAAATAAGTCAATAGTTGCAATGCTTTTAAAAAACTTATCCACATAACTAATATATTGTTTAAAAAACTTGTCCACAATGATATAATATGTGAAAAACATGTCGATAAATGATGTGGATAATAAAAAAGATGTTAAAAACTTATCCACATAGAAACTTAAAATCGATGAAGATCGTTTTAAGTTTTTTTTATTTACATTGGAGAAATTAATAGGGCTGTAGAGGTTGACAAATTTCAGCTAACTCACTATAATTAGCAAGACTGTCTTTAACAGCTATTCCTCAGAGGAGGTGTTATATATGAAACGTACTTATCAACCAAATAAACGTAAGCGTAGTAAAGTTCATGGTTTCCGTAGCCGCATGAGCACTCCAAACGGACGTAAAGTTCTTGCTCGTCGTCGTAGTAGGGGAAGAAAAGTATTATCAGCATAGACCACTGAAAATTATCAGTGGTCTTTTTTCACATATAAGGATTAATCGTTTAAATCACTTACATAATTGACATAATGATGGTGAGATTTTTGTAATCACAACCGGAGTGAAGAAAATGAATAAAAAAAATAGAATAAAAAAAAATGAAGATTTTCAAAAAATATTTAAACAGGGGAAATCAATGGCAAATCGACAATTTGTCATTTATTTTCTTGAAAGAGAAGAAAGTGAACTTAGGATCGGCCTTTCTGTCAGCAAGAAAATTGGGAATGCAGTTACGAGAAATAGGGTAAAAAGATTGATAAGACAAGTTTTTTTAGAAGAGAAAGAGCGGATTGTAAATAATAAAGATTTTATTATTATTGCAAGAAAGCCAGCTGCTGAAATGTCATATGATGAAGTAAAAAGCAGTTTGAACCATCTATTTAAAAAAATGAAGCTGTATCGTCCTTGAAATTTTATTCTATATTTAACCGGTAAGTAAGACTACCGACTAAAGATTCTAAAAAAGACAAGGAAGCCGAATGGGAGATTGGGAAATCAATTGCCAGTAAAGGTCCAATTAGTTGAATTTTATAAGAAATTGTAGAAATTCAGCTAATGAAAATCGAGAAAAAATCATGAAAAGATGGTAAAATGTGAGATGTAAAAATAATTATTCTCTCTTCTCGTTTTAAAGTTCATACTAGTGAAAGTCCTTTGTCACTACTTAATTTTTAGGAGGAAAAAAGATTGAAAAGGCGAATATTGCTATTGATTGGATTAGCGCTTCTTCTATCCTTATTAACTGGATGTATGGATGTGAATGAGCCGATCACAAAAGAAAGTGAAGGTTTTTGGAATACATATATCGTATATCCACTATCTTGGTTAATTACATATTTTGCAACTTTATTTGGTAACAACTATGGATTATCTATCATTGTCGTTACATTGATTATCCGTTTAGCTATTTTACCTCTTATGATAAAACAAATGAAAAGTTCTAAAGCAATGCAGGCATTACAGCCTGAAATGCAAAAGTTAAAGGAAAAATACAGTTCAAAAGATCAGCAGACCCAACAGAAATTACAACAGGAAACGATGGCATTATTCCAAAAGCATGGTGTTAATCCGATCGCAGGATGTTTCCCGTTACTTATTCAAATGCCGATTTTAATAGGTTTCTACCATGCCATTATGAGAACGCAAGAAATTGCACAGCATAATTTTCTATGGTTTGACCTTGGTGAACGTGATCCATTCTTCATCTTGCCAATCGTAGCCGGTATCACAACATTTATCCAACAAAAATTAATGATGGCCGGAACATCAGGACAAAATCCAGCGATGATGCCGCAAATGCAAATGATGCTTTGGCTTATGCCGATCATGATCGTTATCTTTGCTGTAAATTTCCCTGCTGCATTATCATTATATTGGGTAGTTGGTAACTTATTTATGATTGGGCAAACATTTTTAATTAAAGGTCCTGATCTGCAGGGGAATAAAGGTAAATCGGAGGGAACTAAAAAGTGAAAGAAATAACTGCTAGTGGACTCACCGTCGATGAAGCAGTAAAATCCGCTTTAGCCGAGTTAAATGTAGGCACTGATGAAGTAGAAATAAATGTTATTAGTGAAGGAAAACGAGGTTTTCTTGGATTATTCGGGCAAAAGCCTGCAACAGTTCATATTAAATTGAAAGTTAATCCTGTTGAGGAAGCCAGGAAATTTTTGATAGATGTAATCAAAAAAATGAATATTGAAGCAGATATAGATGTAGAACAAGGTGGAAGGCAGGTCCTATTTTCAATTAGAGGGAAGGAAATAGCTCTCTTAATCGGAAAAAGGGGCCAGACACTGAATTCACTTCAATATTTGACACAGCTTGTTGCAAATCGATATTCAAAGCAGTATTTACAAATTATTGTTGATGCTGAAAACTATCGTGAGCGAAGAAAAGCTACTTTGTCAGAGCTCGCAAAACGTTTGGCAAGACAAGTAGTAAAAGATAAAAAAGAAGTGAAGCTTGAGCCTATGCCTTCATATGAGCGAAAGGTAATCCATGCGGCACTTGCCAGTATAAAGGGGATAAAAACATCCTCCATTGGAGAGGATCCTAACCGTTATATCGTTATTTCTCCAAAATAAAATGAAAGCCTATCTAATATTCACAAGATTTTGTGAAATACTTAGATAGGCTTTTTTATGTAAATAATAACTTTTTTCTTTTCTGATTGAGAGTGAAAAATGATGGCTATTTTCTATCATTTAAAAATTTAGATGGGTATTCAGCAAATATTGTTATTAACATGTGGATAAGTTAAAATAATAAATAGAAAAATAAAAAAAGAACGATTGTGGATAATATTTATTTTTTATTTGGATTATGGTATCTTTAAGTTTTGCTGTTACTAGTTAATTTCAAATTTATTTTATATAAAAGAGAGGAATAAAGAGAGGTGAGTATAGGATGATATTTGATACGATAGCGGCTATTTCGACACCGCTTGGAGAAGGTGCAATTGCTATTATCCGTTTAAGCGGGGATGAGGCTTTTAAAATTGCTGATAAAGTTTTTAGAGCTCCTTCTGGTAAAAGATTAGCAGAAGAAAAGTCACATACGATCCATTACGGTCATATTATTGATCCTGATACAGAACAGATTGTCGAGGAAGTAATGGTTTCTATTATGAGAGGACCAAAAACTTTTACTAGAGAAGATGTTGTAGAAATAAACTGTCACGGCGGATTAGTGACAGTAAATAAAGTACTGCAATTGGTCGTAAGAAATGGAGCAAGAATTGCTGAGCCAGGGGAATTTACAAAGCGCGCATTTTTAAATGGAAGAATCGATCTTTCACAGGCAGAGGCTGTGATGGATTTAATTCGTGCAAAAACAGACCGTGCAATGAACATGGCTCTTGGTCAAATGGAAGGAAGACTGTCAAAGCTTATTAATAAACTGAGACAGGAAATAATAGAAACATTAGCACATGTAGAAGTGAATATTGATTACCCGGAGTATGATGATGTAGAAGAAATGACACATCAGATGCTGATTGAAAAAGGGACATATGTGAAGAAGGAAATAGAAAAATTATTATTAACATCAAGCCAGGGGAAAATATTAAGAGAAGGTTTATCAACGGTTATTATCGGTAGGCCAAACGTTGGTAAATCCTCTTTATTAAATAGTTTAGTTCAGGAAAATAAAGCGATTGTAACAGACATCCCGGGAACGACGAGAGATGTTATTGAGGAATATGTCAATGTAAGAGGTGTTCCGCTAAGACTTGTTGATACAGCGGGAATTCGCGAAACAGAGGACATTGTCGAAAGAATCGGAGTAGAAAGGTCAAGACAGGTATTAAAAGAAGCAGACCTTATTTTACTTGTGCTTAATTATCACGAAGAGCTTTTAGATGATGATCTTCAGTTATTTGAAGTAACGAAAGATATGGACATTATCGTGATTGTTAATAAGACAGATTTAAGTCAGAGAATTGATTTAGAAAAAGTGAAAGAATTAGCAGGAAATCGACCGGTTGTAACAACTTCCTTATTAGAGGAAAAAGGAATAGATGAATTAGAAGAAGCAATAAGCACGTTATTTTTCCAAGGCAATGTCCAAAGCGGAGATTTAACATATGTTTCAAATTCGAGACATATTTCTCTCTTAACAGAAGCTGAGAAAGCAATAGATGATGCGCTTACTGGGGTTCATTCCGGTGTGCCGATCGACATTGTACAAATTGATTTAACACGTTGTTGGGAGCTTTTAGGTGAAATTATCGGTGATGCAGTACATGAAAGTTTAATTGATCAATTGTTTTCCCAATTTTGTCTTGGCAAATAGGGAATTGGAGGTTTAAAAATGGGATATGAAGCAGGAAATTATGATGTAATCGTTGTAGGAGCGGGTCATGCTGGAATTGAGGCGGCGCTTGCCGCTGCCCGTGTAGGCACGAAAACATTAGTATTAACAATTAACTTAGATATGGTCGGCTTTATGCCATGTAACCCTTCTGTAGGCGGTCCTGCAAAAGGGGTTGTTGTTCGTGAAATTGATGCACTTGGCGGGGAAATGGCTAAAAATGTGGATAAAACACATATTCAAATGAGAATGCTCAATACAGGCAAAGGCCCTGCCGTTCGTGCACTTAGAGCACAGGCTGATAAATTTGCTTACCAGCATGAAATGAAGAAAACATTAGAGAATGAGAAAAATTTAACACTCGTACAAGGAATGGTAGAACGTCTTATTGTAGAAGATGGAAAATGCTGCGGGGTTATAACGAAAACAGGGGCGGAATACCGTTCGAAGGCAGTTGTCTTAACAACGGGTACATTCTTAAACGGCAGAATCATTATTGGAGATTTAAGCTATTCAAGCGGTCCGAATAATCAGCAGCCGTCCATTAAGCTGTCTGATCATTTAAAAGAGCTTGGATTTGAATTAGTTCGCTTTAAAACAGGTACGCCTCCACGTGTAAATGGCAATACAATTGACTATAGTAAAACAGAAATACAGCCTGGTGATGAAGAGCCGCGTGCTTTTTCATATGAAACAACAAAATTTATTACAGATCAGCTTCCATGCTGGTTAACATATACGAATTTAGAAACACATCAAATTATTGATGATAATCTGCATCGCTCCCCGATGTTTTCTGGAATGATTAAAGGTACAGGAACTCGCTATTGTCCTTCAATTGAAGATAAAATCGTTCGCTTTAATGATAAGCCGCGTCATCAAATCTTTTTAGAGCCAGAAGGACGCAATACGGAAGAAGTATATATTCAAGGATTATCGACAAGTCTTCCTGAAGACGTGCAGCATGAAATGATAAAAACAGTACCAGGGCTTGAGAATGCCCGAATGATGCGTCCTGGTTATGCGATTGAATATGATGCCCTCATTCCGACACAGCTTTGGCCAACACTTGAGACCAAACTAGTGGAAGGTCTTTATACAGCAGGTCAGTTAAACGGTACATCAGGTTATGAAGAGGCCGCTGCACAGGGTATTATGGCAGGAATAAATGCCGCACAAAAAGTTTTAAACCGCAAGGAAGTTATTTTAAGCCGTTCTGATGCCTATATAGGCGTATTGATTGACGATTTAGTAACGAAGGGTACGCTTGATCCTTATCGTCTTTTAACTTCAAGAGCCGAGTATCGCTTACTATTACGTCATGACAATGCCGACTTGCGTTTAACAGAAGTTGGCCATGAAGTAGGATTAATTTCAGAAGAACGTTACACTCAGTTTTTGGAGAAGAAAGAAGCTATTGAGAAAGAAAAGGAAAGACTTTCTTCGACGATTATTAAACCGAATGAACAAACTCAAGAAGTCATCAGATCAGCCGGCGGCAGCGAGCTGAAGGATGGAATTAAAGGTTCAGATTTATTAAAACGTCCAGAAATGTCTTATGAGCATATAAAAAAATTAATTCCTGCCGATAATGAAGTTAACGGCGATGTAGCAGAACAGGTGGAAATTCAAATCAAGTATGAAGGTTATATAGAAAAATCATTACAGCAAGTAGAAAAGCTCAAAAAGATGGAAAGCAAGAAGATTCCAGAAAATATTGATTATGATGCAATATCTGGTATCGCTACAGAGGCGCGTGTGAAATTAAAAGATGTAAGACCAATTTCTGTTGCCCAAGCATCGCGAATATCTGGCGTAAACCCAGCTGATATTTCTATTCTTCTCGTCTATCTTGAACAAGGTAAAATTGCAAAGATTGCAAATGAATAAGGCAGAAAGGTTTTGACTATGGATAAGGCACAATTTGAAGCAATGCTGAAGGAGAAGGGAATCATCCTTTCTCCAGAACAGCTTAGACAATTTGATTTGTATTTCCAATTGTTAGTTGAGTGGAATGAAAAGATGAATTTAACATCAATTACTGATGAAAAGGATGTCTATTTAAAGCATTTTTATGATTCTATCTCAGCTGCATTTTATTTTGATTTCACAAAACCGCTAACAATCTGTGATGTCGGAGCAGGCGCTGGTTTTCCAAGCTTACCCATTAAAATATGTTTCCCGAATTTAAAGGTTTCCATTGTTGACTCTTTGCAAAAGCGGATTAATTTCCTTACTCATTTAACAGAGCAGCTAGGTTTAACTAATGTGTCCCTTTATCACGACAGAGCTGAAACATTTGGGAAAAATAAGCTCCATCGTGAATCATATGATGTCGTTACAGCTAGGGCAGTTGCAAGACTTTCTGTTTTAAGTGAGCTATGTATTCCATTGGTAAAACAAAATGGAAACTTTATTGCAATGAAGGCTTCTTCTGCACAGGATGAATTAGAAAATGGAAAAAAAGCAATTCAAGTATTAGGCGGGAAAGTAAAGGACGTAAAGTCTTTTGAATTACCAATCGAACAAAGTGAAAGATCAATTATTATTATTGAAAAGCAGAAGTCTACTCCAAATAAGTACCCAAGAAAACCTGGAACACCTAATAAACTCCCGCTAGAATAGTTGTTCCGTAGAAAAGAGCTATTTTCTCTTTTAATACTTTAGCAGGGGAAAAGGGGAAAAAGAGAGAATAATAATAATTGGTAGTTTCTAAAGGTGGTGTAGGATCATGAAGCATACATTTTCTCGTTTTTTCGGTTTGGGAGAAAGGGAAGCAGCCGAAGTTGCCATTGAAGAGATCGATCGAGATAAACTGGAAGAAGTAAAGCAAATTCCTATTAAAAATATTATTCCTAATCGTTTTCAGCCTCGGACAGTTTTTTCAGAAGAAAAAATAGAAGAATTATCATTAACGATTCATACTCATGGCATTATTCAGCCTATCGTTGTTAGGCAGATAGATAATCATTACGAGCTTATTGCCGGAGAAAGACGCTGGCGTGCTGTTCAAAAATTAGGTTGGGATACGATTCCAGCGATTGTGAAAGATTTTAATGATGCTGAAACTGCAAGTGTTGCTTTAATAGAGAACTTACAAAGAGAAGAGCTCTCTTCCATTGAAGAAGCGGTTGCATATGCTAAATTATTAGAGCTGCATAATTTAACACAAGAGGCGCTAGCCCAGCGATTAGGCAAAGGACAATCGACTGTCGCTAATAAACTGCGCTTACTAAAGCTGCCTGAAGAAGTACAAAATGCTTTACTTCAAAAGGCAATTTCAGAACGTCATGCACGTGCACTTATACCATTAAAAAATGTTGAGTTACAGTTAAATTTATTAGAAGAAGTAATAAAAAAGCAGCTAAATGTGAAACAAACCGAAGATCGTGTCGTAAAATTATTAGAGAATAAACAAGAGAAGGCAAAACCGAAGCGTAGGTCATTTAGCAGAGATACGAGAATTGCCATGAATACAATTCGCCAATCACTCAGTATGGTTGCTGATAGCGGTGTAAATATAAATACAGAAGAAGAAGAATTTGAAGAATACATTCAATTAACGATAAAAATACCAAAGTAAAGTATATTTTTATTTCTTTACATAAGAGGGTAACAGCATTTGCTTTAGTTACCCTCTTATTTGTGTTGGAAAGATAAATGAATTGTTTCCCAGGAAATGAAATGTGGTCCTATGAATAAAGTCTAGTATCTCTAAGGATTGTGACACATCTTTACAATATAAGAAAAAGTGCAACTTTCCTTTCTTTTTCATGATAGAATAAAAAATAATGTTAGATAGATTCCATGTTTAATGAAAGCAGGTGACATTGTGGGAAAAGTAATTGCGATCGCAAACCAAAAAGGTGGTGTCGGGAAAACGACAACATCTGTTAATTTAGGTGCTTGCTTAGCATATATCGGAAAACGGGTGCTTCTCGTTGACGTTGACCCACAAGGAAATGCAACGAGCGGCACAGGTATTGATAAAGCAGAAGTCGAGCGTTGCATTTATGATATATTAGTTGATGATGTCAATGTTAAAGAAGTTATTAAACAAACAGAGATAGAAAATTTAGAGATTATTCCAGCAACGATTCAATTAGCAGGGGCTGAGATAGAGCTTGTCCCTACTATTTCGAGAGAAGTCCGATTGAAAAGAGCATTGGAAATGATAAGAAATGAATACGATTATGTCATTATTGATTGTCCGCCTTCACTAGGTTTATTAACAATTAATGCACTGACAGCATCTGATACCGTATTAATTCCTGTCCAATGTGAATACTATGCACTTGAAGGATTAAGTCAATTATTAAATACTGTCAGACTCGTTCAAAAGCATTTAAATATTGATTTAATGATTGAAGGGGTGCTTCTAACGATGCTGGATGCACGAACAAATCTTGGTATTCAAGTCATTGATGAAGTAAAGAAGTATTTCCAAGATAAAGTATACAAGACTATTATTCCAAGGAACATTCGATTAAGTGAAGCACCGAGCCATGGAAAGCCAATTATTATTTACGATCCGCGTTCAAAAGGGGCAGAGATGTATCTGGATTTGGCAAAGGAAGTGGTTGTAAATGGCTAGAGGTCTAGGTAAAGGCATTAATGCATTATTTTCTAATGTTGAAATAGATAAGGAAGAAGTTATTCAAGAAATTAAGCTTCATGAATTACGTCCAAATCCTTATCAACCTAGGAAAGTATTTGAAAAAGAAGCCATAGAAGAGTTAAAGGAATCGATTGAACAGCATGGTATTTTACAGCCTATTGTTGTGAGAAAAAGTATTAAAGGCTTTGAAATTGTTGTTGGAGAAAGGCGATTTCGGGCAGCGAAAGAAGCAAAATTAGCTACTATTCCTGCTGTCGTTCGTGAATTTTCGGAGCAGCAAATGATGGAGCTTGCTTTACTAGAAAATTTACAGCGTGAGGACTTAACACCGATTGAAGAAGCTCAAGCTTATTCTACTTTACTCGAAAAATTAAATTATACTCAGGAACAGCTGGCAAAAAGATTAGGAAAAAGCAGACCGCATATAGCGAATCATATTAGATTATTGTCATTGCCTAAACTAGTTCAATCCCTTATTTCAGAAGGGAAACTGTCAATGGGACATGGGCGGACAATTCTTGGCTTAAAAAATAAAGATAAGCTCCAGCCATTAGTTGATAAAATTATCAAGGAACATTTAAACGTTAGACAAGTGGAGCAAATTGTCCAGCAACTAAATGAAAATGTTCCACGTGAAACAAAACAAAAGCCGAGTAAAAATATTTTTATTCAAGAGAGAGAATCTCTTTTACGCGATTATTTTGGAACAGGCGTAACGATTAAGCAGCAAAAGGAAAAAGGAAAAATTGAAATTGAATTTTTCTCAAAAGAGGATTTAGAGCGTATTCTGGAACTAATTCACACAGATGAAACATTATAATAAATGCAGATAAGATAAACACCGTTTTCATTAAGTTGGGAAAGGTGTTTATCTTTTTTTTTCCACATATTTATAATCTGCCTCCATTGAAATGAATTATTAAATTACTCTTATTTATATTGGCATGGAGATAAAATTAGAATGTATTATCCATTTTATCCATCCAATTTGCTTTTAAGGAATTTCGTTTATGCAGATAAGATTTTTCGGTTTCAATAATTCCTTCTGCAATAATATTAGCCATATCCATCACAAGATGTAACCTTGTATTTTGTAAAACGAAATACTCCATAAATCCGCTTACATTTACAATTCCTGTAATGTGCATATTTCCTACTGCTGGAAGAACTTTATTCACGCCAGCCCCTGGTTTAATAGGCCCTTTACCTACTTGAATATATCCAACACTTTTTATTTTTCCTAAGCAAGCATCAATTGCAATGATGAAAGGATTATTAAACTCATTTTTAATTTTTTGCATCGTGTCCTCTAGATTTACAGCATGGACTGGATCTTTTAATGTACCAAATACATTAAAATGCGAGAGTTGTTTTTTTATTGTTGTACCAACAATAGGCCCTAGACTGTCGCCAGTCGACCGATCTGTTCCGATACAAACGATAACGATCGGCTTGGTCATTATTCGTGGTAGCAGTTCATATAGTGAGGACGATAAGATTTTATGGGCATTTTCTTCATCATAATAAATACGGTTTCGATCTTTATCAGCTTGAAATAGTCCCGATTTTAGATTCATAGAATTCACTCCCACGTCATAGTAGTAACAGTATACGGAAGAATATTCATTTCTATACATCAACGGTAAAAAATTGGACATCCTTACGAGGTGAAAATATGATTAGGTCAGGTTTGAAATGGATGTTTTTAATTTTAGGAACGATTATTGGAGCAGGATATGCATCTGGAAGAGAATTATGGGAATTTTTTGGTTTTGAAAGCGGACTAGCTATTTGTATTTTTACAGTTATTTTCATCGTTGCCTGCTATGTCATTATGAAAATCAGTTATGAAGAACAATCAGAACATTTCTTTCCAGTTATTGAGAGATTAGTTGGGACGAAATTATCTTATGTGTATGATGTATTAATTGTAGTATATTTATTTACTACGACAGTTGTGATGATTGCAGGCGGTGGAGCGACACTTGAAGCATACAATATTCCATATTGGGCGGGAATTATTTTTTTCTCAGTCCTGCTTGTGTTACTTTTTTTTAGTAATATCAATGGAATTATTCGCCTGAACGTTGTCATTATTCCATTGCTGATTACTGGTCTGCTTTATGTTTTATTTTCATACAGTGTTTCTAATAATCACTCATGGCTGCTAGATCTAAAACAGCAATATAATTGGCCGTCTGCATTTACATTTACATCCTTGAATATTCTTCCGCTTATTGCTGTTCTTTCGGCAATTGGAAAAGAAATTAAGGGGTTAAAAGAAGCAAAGATTGCAAGTGTTGGAAGCGGGGTAGTGCTCGGGGTTATTTCCTTCGTATATAATGAAGCACTAATCCAGATTTCTGATTATATAGGTGAATATGAAATTCCGTTATTTGCAGTTTTAAAAGGTTCTCCATTTTCCTTATTTATTTTTATGTCTTTTATGCTTTGGGTAGCAATTTATACGACAGCTGTTTCCGGAGTTTTTGGACTGGCATCAAGGTTTAAACAACAAATAAAAATACCTCTATGGTTAATGGCTTTTATATTAGTGTTGCTTATGATTCCATTCACAAAATTTGGATTTTCTAACTTGGTGGCCATTCTTTATCCGCTGTATGGCCTAATTAATTTATACTTACTTATGTCTATTTTGCTTTTCCCAATAACGAACCGCTACAAATAATAAAGAAAACTTGCTAAAATAGAAGAGACTTCTTAAATAAGGGTCCGCTTTTTCTAATTTTATTTTAGAAAAAGCGACCCTTATTTTTAAAAAGGTGATGAAAATGAGAGTAGCAGAAACGTTTTGGATTCAGTTTTACGAAAAAGTAACACAGCCTGAATTATGGATAATGATCGGTCAAGGAGCATTTAAGATTTTCCTGATTGTCATTGTCTCTTCCATTGTTATTAGAATTGGAAAAATAGCGATTCAGAAAATCTTTTTATTGCGAATGAAATCTCCTTTGAACTATTCAGAGAGAAGGGAAGCAACTCTTTTAAGACTGCTCCAAAATGTATTGAGATATGTTATTTATTTCAATGCTATTATTATGATTTTAGAAACGCTGACATTTAAAGTCGGCGCATTATTAGCAGGGGCCGGAATTGCTGGTTTAGCAATCGGTTTTGGTGCGCAGAACCTTGTTCGAGACATTATTACAGGATTTTTTATTATTTTTGAGGACCAGTTTTCAGTCGGAGATTATGTGAAAATAGGAAACTTAGAAGGAACGGTTGAAGAGATTGGTTTGAGGACTGTAAAATTTAAAAGCTGGACAGGGGAAGTACATATTATTCCGAATGGAAATATTGTCGAAGTAACAAATTATTCTGTTCATAATAGTGTTGCTTATGTAGATGTTAGCATTGCGTATGGAGAGAATATTGAAAGAGTGGAAAATATAATTAAAGAGGTATTGGAGGAAATGACTGATAAATACGAAGAGATCGTTAAGCCTCCGGAACTTTTAGGTGTACAAATGCTTGGAACATCAGAAATTGTGCTGCGTGTTACATGTGAAGTAAAACCAAGGCAAAATTTCTATATTGCAAGGGAACTTCGTAAAGAGATTAAAACAAGATTAGACGAAAACGGAGTTGATATTCCGTACCCGCGTATGGTCATGTATAGCAAAGAAGAAGTAAGAAGCAGTAATTAGGGGGTTTTTTCCATGGTTGATAAGGAATTCGGAATGAACGATGTCGTTGAGATGAAGAAGCAGCATCCGTGTGGAGCAAATCGATGGAAAATTATCCGCATGGGTATGGATGTACGAATTAAATGCGAAGGCTGTGGACATAGTGTGTTAATACCAAGAAAAGAATTCGCAAAGAAAATGAAAAAAGTGTTAGTGAAGCATGAGGAGTAATTAGGGATAAGCTTGTCTTTTCATAGATTGATAACTATAATTGGAAAGATAATAAAGAAGATTTCCATCAGTGGAGATCACACGTCCTTCACTGATGGTTAGTTGCACTTATCGGACCTTTATGGGCAGTTGGGTCTCCCGTCTATCTTCTTTGTATCCTCAAATTTTGAGATGAGAGTCTTACTGCCCGTTAAGAGTGGGATAAATGGAATTTAAAAATAAGAAAGTATAATTTTCTAATGGAGAGAATTGTGTGGCGTAAGCAAGTCTGCTTGCGCATTTCTTAAGAATAGAGGAGTGGAAACATGGCGTTAACAGCTGGAATCGTTGGTCTTCCGAATGTCGGTAAATCAACTTTATTTAATGCAATTACACAAGCAGGTGCAGAATCTGCAAACTATCCTTTCTGTACGATTGATCCGAATGTAGGAATCGTAGAAGTACCTGATCACCGTCTGCAGAAATTAACGGACCTTGTTAAACCGAAAAAGACTGTACCGACAGCATTTGAATTTACTGATATTGCTGGGATTGTTAAGGGTGCGAGTAAAGGGGAAGGATTAGGGAATAAATTCCTTTCTCATATTCGTGAAGTGGATGCAATTTGTCATGTTGTTCGCTGTTTTGCTGATGATAATATTACACATGTTTCTGGTAAAGTTGATCCAATTTCAGATATTGAAACGATTAATTTAGAGTTAATCTTAGCCGATCTTGAAACTGTTGATAAGCGAATTGACCGTGTTGGTAAATTAGCGAAGCAAAAGGATAAAAATGCTGTGTTTGAACATGAAGCATTAGTGAAATTAAAGGAAGCATTTGAGCAGGAAAAACCAGCTCGTTCAATCGAATTTACAGAAGAACAATTAAAGCTTGTTAAACAGCTCCATCTTTTAACGATTAAACCAATTTTATATGTTGCTAATGTTGGGGAAGATGAAGTAGCAGATTCAAATGATAATGAATATGTTCAAAAAGTTCGTGAATATGCAGCAGTAGAGAATGCAGAAGTAATTGTCATTTGTGCAAAGATTGAGTCTGAAATTGTTGAGCTTGAAGGCGAAGAAAAGGCAATGTTCTTAGAAGAGCTAGGAATTGAAGAGTCTGGACTGGATCAATTAATTAGAACTTCTTACCATTTACTTGGACTAGCTACTTATTTCACAGCAGGTGAACAGGAAGTAAGAGCATGGACATTTAGAAAAGGCATGAAGGCACCACAATGTGCGGGAATTATCCATACTGATTTTGAAAGAGGATTTATTCGTGCAGAAACAGTGTCATACGATGACCTTCTCTCAAACGGATCAATGACAGCTGCACGTGAAGCGGGAAGAGTGCGTTTAGAAGGAAAAGAATATATTGTCCAAGACGGTGATGTTATTCATTTCCGATTTAATGTTTAATTAAAAGTTGCGGGATATGAAAAAACTTGGTATAATCTCTAACTGTGAGTAATTTAATAACATTAATTGCTCCTTGCTCAATTTTTGAGCCGTTTAGACCAAAAGGAGGTGTAAGATGATGAAACAATACGAAATCATGTATATCATCCGCCCAAACATTGAAGATGAAGCAAAAACTGCTGTAACAGAACGTTTCAACGGTATTTTATCTGATAATGGTGCGGAAGTAGCTGAAGCAAAAGAGTGGGGAAAACGCCGCTTAGCATATGAAATTAACGATTTCCGTGATGGTTACTACATGCTTCTTCAAGTTAATTCTGAAGCTGCTGCTGTTCAAGAATTTGACCGCTTAGCGAAGATTAGCGAAGACATTATCCGTCATATCGTTATTAAAAAAGAAAATTAATCTTTTATTAGAGAAAAGATATTAAAAAAGGATGGTTCTGATGTTAAATCGAGTTGTCTTAGTCGGAAGATTAACAAGAGACCCTGAGCTTCGTTATACTCCAAGTGGAGCAGCTGTTGCTACTTTTACATTAGCTGTTAACCGTACGTTTACAAACCAGCAAGGTGAGAGAGAAGCAGATTTTATTAACTGTGTTGTTTGGCGCCGCCAGGCAGAGAACGTTGCAAATTTCTTGAAAAAAGGAAATTTAGCAGGCGTTGATGGCCGTTTACAATCACGCAGTTATGAAGATCAGACGGGAAAACGGGTCTATGTAACAGAGGTTGTTGCAGAGGGCGTTCAATTCTTAGAGCCTAAAGGCAGTAGCGGTGGCGGCGGTAATTTTGCTAATAACAATAATTACGGCAGCGCAGGTAATTACAACAGCAATAATAACAACTTTGGTCCTAATAACAACAGCAACCAAGATCCTTTCGGTTCAGATCAAAATCAGCGTAATCAAGAGCGTACAAGCTTTGATAATGATCCATTTGCTAACGATGGCAAACCGATCGATATCTCTGATGATGATTTACCGTTTTAATTTATATAAAAATAATAGGAAGGGAGGAAATTGACAATGGCAGGTGGACGCAAAGGTGGACGTGCTAAACGTCGTAAAGTCTGTTTCTTTACATCAAATGGTATTACACATATCGATTATAAAGATGTAGATTTACTAAAAAAATTCGTTTCTGAGCGTGGTAAAATTTTACCTCGTCGTGTAACAGGAACAAGCGCAAAATACCAACGTAAATTAACTGTTGCTATTAAGCGCTCTCGTCAAATGGCATTACTTCCATACGTATCAGGCGAGTAATAGTTTCTTTAAAAAAAGATACTCATTTTGAGTGTCTTTTTTTTATTTAGTAGAGTAATGGTGGCTTATAAAGATGTTATTGACTTGCATACTTCATTATCGGAGAAAATAAAAAGTAACTTCAATATTCTGCTGATTAATCATTATGAGGGGAATGAGGTTTCCGAAATGGATAGGGGTTTAAATAATATATGTTTAATTAATATTCCGAATGAATTGATTAGGTGACAAGGAAATGATACATGCTGGGATGAAATTTTAAAAGGTGGGGCACTTGTAATTAATAAATAATGTTTTATTGATAAGTTAAAATATGAAATGTAGTTATTAAATCAGATAATAGAACTCTAATTTTTAAAACAATTTATAATTTTCTATATCTAATTGAAAAATAATTTACTAAATGTTATATGTAATAAAATAGAAGTACTCTTCTTTTTATCGTTTAAATCATTAATATCTTCTTATCACTATAATTTTATACATGGTAATATGAGTATGTGTTAAAAGTGAAAAACAATTTTTAAAAAAATATTTCCCCTAACTGAATTTTTCCCTTTAATTAAAGAAAGGATATTCCATTTTCTTGAAATATAGTAATTTGAAAATATTAGCTAACGATATCACTATAAAATCTAGTTAAATATTGACTTGAAATTTTTACTCATTCTATTGGATTATTTAGGATAAATTCCTTGCGTCGAAAATTCATAAATGAATTCAAAAAATTGAAGAATGGTTTAAATATATAATATACTTAATGCTAAATAGAATTTTTATTTTTATTGCTTAAATATTTTTTATGACATATTATAAACAAAGGTTTCTGATTACAAAAGTTCTTTATTTAGAATATCCATAATGGATATTCTAATAAGTTATACAGATGTATTCGAATATGCATGCTTTTAGTAATTATCATCTGTTTTATATAATATTTTTTATGCTGTAACAATATTAGTTATAATTAACATAGACTTAAATATACGTGGAAATTTTAAATAATAGTAATGTTGGCTTCGCTGCCCGCGAGGAGATGAGAATGATTGCCAAGTTTTTATGATAAATCATTATTGAGATATCCTTTGATTGCTTTAATTGGGATAACGATAGCTGCTATTTTAGCTCTTCTTTTTTTCAACTGGATAATAGGAGTAATTGGAATCATTATATTATCCATTGTTTTATATTTTTTAAAGCAAGCTGATTTGAAAATCAAATCTATGATGGAAGATTATATTTCAACGCTTTCTTACCGGTTGAAAAAGGTTGGGGAAGAGGCATTAATGGAAATGCCGATTGGAATTATTTTATTCAATGAAAATTATTCCATTGAATGGACGAATCCATTTATTTCAGCAATTTTCGGTGAAAATTCATTGGTAGGTCAGTCTTTATATAATGTTGCTGACTCTCTGGTACCATTAATAAAGCAGGAAGTAAATACGGAAACAATTACACTGCATGAAAGAAAATTCAAAATTATTATAAAAAGAGAAGAACGTCTTCTTTATTTTTTTGATGTGACAGAGCAGATTGAAATTGAAAAACAATATGAAGATGAAAGAACGGTATTAGGTCTTATTTTTCTTGATAATTATGATGAAATAACACAGGGAATGGACGACCAATCACGGAGTACGATTAATAATGAAATTACATCTTTACTTAACAAATGGGCGAAAGATTTTGATATATATTTAAAGAGAGTTTCATCAGAACGTTTTTTAGCAGTCCTAAATGAAAATATTTTAACAGAGCTTGAAAAGTCAAAGTTTCTCATTTTAGATGAGGTAAGGGAAAAAGCAATGATACAAAACGTATCATTAACACTTAGTATTGGAGTTGGCTGCGGTGTTTCCTCTCTTTCAGAGCTTGGGGATTTAGCACAATCAAGTTTGGATTTAGCTTTAGGCCGCGGTGGGGACCAAGTAGCGATCAAGCAGACGAATGGAAAAGTGAAATTTTTTGGAGGAAAGACAAATCCAATAGAGAAACGGACGAGGGTAAGAGCACGTGTGATTTCTCATGCACTTAGGGAAATCATTATAGAGAGTGATAAAGTCATTATTATGGGACATAGATTTCCGGATATGGATGCGATCGGATCGGCACTTGGGATTTTAAAAGTTGCGCAAGTGAATGGAAAAGAAGGGTTTATTATAATTAATCCTGATGAGCTTGATTCAGGAATTGAGCGGCTGATCTTTGAATTGAAGCAGCATTCAGAATTATGGTCCTGGTTTATTACTCCTGATGAAGCTAATGAAATTATGACAAATGATTCATTATTAATTGTGCTTGATACACATAAACCTTCACTCGTTATTGATGAGAGACTGCTTTCCAAAAGTGAAAATGTTATTGTTATTGACCATCATCGCCGCGGGGAAGAATTTATTCAAGATCCGCTGCTCGTTTATATGGAGCCGTATGCTTCTTCTACAGCAGAGCTTGTGACAGAGCTTTTAGAGTACCAGCCAAAGCAATTAAAAATGAATGTTATCGAAGCAACTGCACTATTGGCAGGAATTATTGTTGATACAAAAAGCTTCACATTAAGAACTGGTTCAAGAACGTTTGATGCAGCTTCCTATTTAAGAGCTAAAGGGGCAGATACTGTACTTGTTCAAAAGCTTATGAAGGAAAATATTGAAAACTACGTTCAGCGTGCTAAACTTATTCAAAAGGCTGTTATTTATAAAGCTGGAATTGCTATTGCTGCAGCAGACTATCATGCGGAGGAATATTTCGAACAGGTGACGATTGCACAAGCTTCTGATACATTATTAACAATGAATGGAGTAGAAGCTTCATTCGTTATCGCCATGAAAGCTGAGGCTGTAATTGGTATTAGTGCAAGATCATTAGGTGATATAAATGTCCAGCTTATTATGGAAGCATTAGGTGGCGGCGGCCATCTAACAAATGCAGCCACACAGCTTCATAATACGACATTAGAAGAAGCTGAAAAGAGATTAAAGAATGCAATAGAGGAGTATCTTGAAGGAGGAATAAAGTGATGAAGGTTATCTTTTTGAAAGATGTAAAAGGAAAAGGGAAAAAAGGCGAAGTGAAAAATGTGGCTGACGGCTACGCACATAACTTTTTACTTAAACAAAATTTAGCTGTTGAAGCGACAAATGCTAGTATGAAAACATTAGATGCACAAAAGAAAAAAGAAGAAGTTATAGCTGCTGAAGAATTAGAACAATCAAAAGAACTGAAAGAAACTTTAGAAAAATTAACGGTTGAGTTAACAGCAAAATCAGGTGAAGGCGGCCGCCTTTTCGGTTCAATTACAAGTAAGCAAATTGCGGATGAGTTAAATAAATCCCATAAAATAAAGATTGATAAACGTAAAATTGAGCTTCCAGATGCAATTCGTTCACTAGGTTATACGAATGTACCTGTTAAGCTTCATCCAGAAGTAACAGCAACTGTAAAAGTTCATGTAAAAGAACAGTAATTTTTAAAAATGTGATTTTGTGGAAAGAGTCATAAATCTCTTGAAGCATGATCACATTTTTCATATGCTTAGTACTTAAGATTATTTTAATTAAATATAAAGGACGGTGATCATCATAAACGAGTTATTTGGTGATCGTATTCCACCACAAAATATTGAAGCAGAGCAAGCGGTATTAGGTGCTATTTTTCTAGAACCTTCATCATTAGTATTAGCTTCTGAAGTATTAATACCCGAAGACTTCTACCGGGCAACACATCAGAAAATATACAATGCGATGCTCACGTTAGCTGATAAAGGCGAGCCGGTTGATTTAGTGACGGTAACATCTATTTTAGCTGATCAGGAATTACTTGAGGAAATAGGTGGAGTTTCTTATCTGAGTGATTTGGCAAACTCGGTACCGACAGCGGCAAATATTGAATACTACAGTAAAATTGTCGAAGAAAAATCGATCTTACGACGTCTTATCCGAACAGCGACTCAAATTGCCACAGATGGCTACAGCCGTGAAGATGAAGTCCAGGTTCTGCTTGGTGAAGCCGAGAAGAGAATTATGGAAGTTGCTCAAAAGAAAAATGTCGGTGCCTTTCAGAATATAAAGGATGTACTAGTACAAACTTACGATAATATTGAACTTCTTCATAATAGGAAAGGTGAAACGACTGGTATTCCAACAGGGTTTACTGAGCTCGACAGAATGACTGCCGGCTTCCAGCGAAATGATTTAATTATCGTTGCAGCGAGACCTTCAGTAGGAAAAACAGCCTTTGCTTTAAATATTGCACAAAACGTAGCAACTAAAACAGATGAAAATGTGGCTATATTCAGTCTGGAGATGGGGGCTGACCAGCTCGTCATGAGGATGCTCTGTGCCGAGGGGAATATCGATGCACAAAATTTACGTACAGGCAATTTAACAGCGGAAGATTGGGGTAAACTAACTATGGCGATGGGAAGCCTATCAAATGCTGGTATCTATATTGATGATACACCAGGTATTCGCGTCGGTGATATTCGGGCAAAATGCCGTAGATTAAAGCAGGATAGCGGTCTTGGCATGGTATTGATTGACTATCTCCAACTTATTCAAGGGAACGGTAGAACAGATAATCGTCAGCAGGAAGTTTCTGAAATTTCTCGTTCGTTGAAAGAACTGGCTCGTGAACTTAAAGTTCCAGTTATTGCCTTGTCACAGCTGTCCCGTGGAGTGGAACAGCGTCAAGATAAACGACCGATGATGTCTGATATAAGGGAATCGGGAAGTATTGAACAAGATGCCGATATCGTCGCTTTCTTATACCGAGATGATTATTATGATAAAGAAACAGAAAATAAAAATATCATTGAGATCATTATTGCAAAACAGCGTAACGGTCCTGTTGGGACAGCACAGTTAGCTTTCGTAAAAGAATACAATAAATTCGTTAATTTAGAACGGCGATTTGATGATGCTACTGTACCGCCAGGAGCATAAACGAGTTTTTTTAAAAACTTTGTACCGATGCAGTTTATTCACCGACGCATTAAATTTGAAGTATATTTGCCAGTCCGAAACTATGGAGGTGCAGAAATATGTCATCAGTAGTAGTTGTTGGAACACAGTGGGGAGATGAAGGTAAAGGGAAGATAACCGACTTTCTTTCTGAAAATGCTGAAGTCATTGCACGTTATCAAGGTGGAAACAATGCAGGTCATACAATTAAATTTAATGGGGAAACGTATAAGCTTCATTTAATTCCGTCTGGTATTTTTTATAAGGATAAAATCTCTGTCATTGGAAATGGCATGGTTGTTGATCCTAAAGCATTGGTACAAGAATTAGCCTATCTGCATGAACGTAATATAAATACGGATAATTTGCGGATAAGTAACCGTGCCCATGTTATTTTACCTTATCACTTAAGATTAGATGAAGTGGAAGAAGAGCGAAAAGGTGCAAATAAAATTGGAACAACGAAAAAAGGGATTGGCCCGGCTTATATGGATAAAGCTGCGCGTATCGGGATTAGAATCTCTGATTTATTAGAACGCGATGTGTTTGAAGAGAAATTAGAACAGAATTTAAAAGATAAGAATAGACTTTTCGAGAAGTTTTATGAAATAGATGGATTGAGATCAGAAGAAATTTTAGATGAGTACTATGAATATGGCCAGCAAATTAAGCATTATGTGTGTGATACTTCCGTCGTTTTAAACGATGCACTAGATGTGGGACGCCGTGTCCTTTTTGAGGGGGCACAAGGGGTAATGCTGGATATTGACCAGGGAACTTATCCATTTGTTACATCTTCAAACCCTGTTGCTGGAGGTGTAACGATCGGTTCCGGTGTCGGCCCATCTAAAATTGATCATGTTGTAGGTGTTTCAAAAGCATATACAACAAGAGTGGGAGACGGCCCATTTCCAACGGAATTAAATAATGAGATTGGAGACCGCATTCGTGAAGTCGGACGTGAGTATGGAACAACCACTGGGCGACCGCGCCGTGTCGGTTGGTTTGATAGCATTGTAGTTCGACATGCACGTAGGGTAAGCGGTCTGACAGATCTTTCATTAAATTCAATCGATGTCCTAACAGGTATTGAAACATTAAAGATCTGTGTAGCATATAAATATGATGATCAAGTAATTGAGGAATACCCAGCAAGCTTAAAGATATTAGCACAATGTGAACCTATATATGAAGAGCTTCCAGGCTGGACAGAAGATATTACAAGTGTAAAAACTCTATCTGAACTGCCTCAGAATGCAAGGAACTATGTAGAGCGTATTTCACAGCTGACAGGAATCCCTCTATCTATCTTTTCAGTGGGCCCGGACCGTACACAAACGAATGTAGTAAGAAGCGTATACAGTTAGATAATAATTTAAAAAACAAAGGAGTATATTAGATCCTTTGTTTTTTAATTTGTTTGAAAAAAGCTTGTATACATTTATTTTTATATGGTAAGATGAATAGCGTCGGTTATAGAGTACGAGCCATTAGCTCAGTTGGTAGAGCACGATCGAATAAGCTGCAGAGCAATTACTTCAGCGTACTCATCGAGCTGCTTCTTGATTAAGCTTTCTGAGATGAGGACGTCGTAGAAAGAGTCTATACTTTAGTTGAATCTTATATATTTAATTTATAAGAGCCATTAGCTCAGTTGGTAGAGCATCTGACTTTTAATCAGAGGGTCGAAGGTTCGAGTCCTTCATGGCTCACCATTTTATTGGAAGATTATTTTATTTATGGCCCGTTGGTCAAGCGGTTAAGACACCGCCCTTTCACGGCGGTAACACGGGTTCGAATCCCGTACGGGTCATTTTGAAATTTAAAATTTAATTGCCGGGTCTCTTAGTTTAGCAACGAGCAATACTTCTTAGAATTTTCTAAGAGTTGTTCCGCCATATTTATCATCTCTGAAATTATTATCAGAGGAAGGGACAGTTTTTGTAACATTATACGTATAGTATGAATATATATAATATTAAAGGTCCCGTGGTGTAGCGGTTAACATGCCTGCCTGTCACGCAGGAGATCGCGGGTTCGATTCCCGTCGGGACCGCCATATATTTATTAATTCCTTTCTTTTTATATATGTGTAGGATATAATGAGGAAAGTCTTTAATAATTAAGAAATCTTAAATAATAATACATATGGCTCGGTAGCTCAGTTGGTAGAGCAATGGACTGAAAATCCATGTGTCGGCGGTTCGATTCCGTCCCGAGCCACTTTATAAAAGGTGTGATTCTAAAATAGAATCACACCTTTTATCGTTTTTGACAAAAAAAATAATAATGTAACTAATAATACAACTATGTTACATTTTATCGAAATAATAGGTAATTATGATAACGTATGATAAATTAATAGAGAACGAAAAGATGATATTTTGCTATTTTACTGCCTTTTGTTGTATATATTTGGGAGGAAACTATTGTGTTTATACGTTTTAAACAATTAGTGGATATGGAGCGAAAGTGTAGCCACTTAAATGATAAGCTACTGAAAAATACACTTTGCAGTTGTACAGTGGTAGCTGCATTAGTGTTAGGTCTTTCTAGTGCTTCTGCTGAAAAAACGTTAACTACAGTTTATTCTTCTGATTTAAGTAATGATTATATAAAGAATAGTGATAATATTGTTAATTCTACAGTTATGATCATAAATAATGAGCGGGCAGCCGCTTTTAAAGATAAAAAAGATGCTGAAGCCGTACTGCAAAAGTATAAAGCAGATTATATTTCTGAAAAATTAGAACATCAAATGAGCACAGAAAATACTTTACATACATTAGAACAAGAGGAATCACCTCGTATAGATATTTCTTTTGCTGAAGATATTCTCTATTCAAATGAAAAAGTTCTTGAAAAGGATATTCTAACCGTTGATGAAGGTTTACAGCTTTTAAAAAACGGTATTAAAAAAGAAGAGAAGTATGAGGTAACATATCGAACTAATATAAAAGAGATAGCAGAAAAATATCATTTAACAGTAGATGAATTGCTAGCTGCAAATCCAAATTTAAAGACAGATTCTATTATCGGACAAGGTGAGATTATTAATATAATTACACACCAGCCTTTATTAAATATAATTATTACAGATGGAACATTAGAAAAAGAAGTTACTGCATCTCCAAAAGACATAATAGCAGAAATGTCTCTATTTAACGATAATAAAGAGGTAAAAGAAACAAATCATAATGGGGAAGCTGAACAAAACTCCCTTACAATAAAAGAAACCAGTTTAGAAAAAAAAAGGGAAACAGCCAATGAAGAAATATTGAAAGAAGCTATTCCTTCACGCGGCGGCAGGGTTCTCTCTTGGCCAGCGGCTGATGGCTATATATCTAATAAAATGGGCCAAAGCTCTGGTAAATTACATAAAGGTGTCGATATTGTAAAAACAAGTAATTATACGGTCAAAGCAGCAGAGAATGGTACAGTCCTATTTGCGGGAAATGATGGCGGCTATGGAAATAAAGTTGTTATCGATCATAATAATGGTTTGAAAACAGTGTATGGCCACTTAAATTCAATTGCTGTATCTGCTGGAGAAACAGTAATAACAGGGCAAAAAATAGGTGTAATGGGCTCTACTGGACAGGCAGCAGATGTACATTTGCATTTTGAAGTATACGAAAATGATATAATTAAAAACCCGTTAAACTATTTAAAATAAACTTTTCCTTTATTTTTTGAATAAGGATTATCATACACCTCTAGCAATTATTGCTAGAGGTTTCTTTATGAAAGAATAAGTAAAAGATGATTTTAGTATAAGAAAATATGTTAAATTAAAAATATGTATATTAAAGCTACAAGAAGGGGCGAAAACAGTGGATAAAAAGATACTAGTTGTAGATGATGAGAAACCGATCGCAGATATATTGCAATTTAATCTGAAAAAAGAGGGCTATGAAGTTTTTTGTGCTTATGATGGAAATGAAGCATTAGAATTAGTCGAGGAAATTGTTCCTGATCTTATTCTTTTAGATATTATGCTTCCGAATCGAGATGGAATGGAAGTGTGCAGAGAAGTACGAAAAAAATACGAAATGCCAATTATTATGTTAACAGCAAAGGACTCTGAAATTGATAAAGTGTTAGGCTTAGAATTGGGAGCAGATGATTATGTAACGAAACCATTTAGTACGAGGGAACTTCTAGCTCGTGTTAAGGCAAATTTAAGAAGACAGAAATCAGTAGAAATTAGTGAACCAGAAGAAGAGACAAATGAGATTGAAATTGGTACTTTAATAATTCATCCTGATGCATATGTTGTTTCAAAAAGAGGAGAGACAATCGAGTTAACACATCGGGAGTTTGAATTGCTTCATTATTTAGCAAAACATATCGGGCAAGTATTAACACGTGAACATTTACTGCAAACTGTTTGGGGATATGATTATTTTGGCGATGTACGAACAGTTGATGTGACAGTTAGACGTTTACGAGAGAAAATTGAAGACAATCCGAGTCATCCAGCATGGATCGTAACGAGACGGGGAGTTGGATACTACCTGCGTAATCCTGAGCAGGAGTAATTGTATGAATAAAGTGAATTTTTTTCGGTCGCTTCATTTTAAGTTTGTATTAATTTATGTATTACTTATTTTAATAGCAATGCAAGTAATGGGTGTCTATTTTGTCCGCGAGCTTGAGAAATCATTGAATGAAAATTTCGAACAATCTTTGCGTCAAAGAATTAATATTCTTGCATACAGTATTGAGCAGGAAATGATGAAGGACAAGAAAGAAAGACCAGAGGGACAAACACTTCAGGATGATATAAGCGCTATTTTAATAGATAACCATACTGGAGAAATTGACGAGCTGCGTGTTATAGATAAGACTCAGACCTTTATTGGAACATCCAGTAATAAAGATATTCTCGGTAAGAAATCGACAGAGGTGATGGTTCAGAGAGCACTTATCGGTCAGGAATATAAAAATTCCTATATTTATGAGGATGGTCATCGTGTTTTAGTAATGACATTTCCGATTACTAAAGATTTTAGTGATGAAACAATTGGGGCCATTTATGTCGTTGCTTCCTTAGAAGAAGTATTCAATCAAATGAGTATTATTAATAAAATTCTTGCTACGGGAACGGTTATTTCATTAATTATCACTGCTGCATTAGGTATTTTCCTTGCTAGAACAATTACAAGACCAATGTCAGATATGCGAAAACAGGCACTTGAACTTGCCAAAGGGAATTTTTCCAGGAAGGTTAATGTGTATGGTGATGACGAAATTGGCCAATTAGCAGAGACATTTAATAACTTAACAGAAAAATTAGAAGAAGCTCAAGGGATGACAGAGGGAGAAAGAAGAAAACTTGCCTCTGTTATTGCCCATATGACTGATGGGGTAATTGCAACAAACCGTAACGGTGAGGTCATATTAATTAATAATCCTGCTGTTACAATGCTTAATGTTTCACGTGAAACATTAAAAAATATAAAAATTACAGAATTGCTCGGTATTGAAGAAGAATACACACTGGAAGGTCTGTTTGAGGAACAGGAAGATCTTATTTTAGACTTTAGTACGGAAGAGGTTCCATATATTTTGAAAGTCAGCTTCACTGCAATTCAAAGAGAAAAAGGAAGGATAGACGGCTTAATTATTGTTATCTATGATGTTACAGAACAAGAAAAAATTGATCAAGAACGTCGTGAATTTGTAGCAAATGTTTCACATGAGTTACGGACACCACTTACAACGATGCGAAGTTATTTAGAAGCGTTAGAGGAAGGTGCGTGGGAAGACAAAGAGCTGGCGCCGCAGTTTCTAAAAGTAACACAAAATGAAACTGAGCGGATGATCCGTCTAGTAAATGATCTGCTTCGTCTTTCAAAGATGGACAGCAAAGATTATAACGTGAAGAAACGTTCTGTGAATTTCACTGATTTCTTTAATACAGTTGTTGATCGTTTTGAAATGACGAAATCAGAACATATTACATTTTTTAGAAGAATTCCAACTGAGGATCTTTACGTAGATATTGATACAGATAAAATTACGCAAGTATTAGATAATATTATTTCGAATGCAATTAAATATTCTCCAGAAGGTGGACAAATTCATTTTCAAGTAGATATTCTGACAGATGAATTGCAAATTCGAGTACGGGACCAAGGTGTTGGAATTCCTAAAGAGAGTATCTATAAAATATTTGATCGATTTTATCGTGTTGATAAAGCGAGAACGAGAAAATTAGGAGGTACTGGTTTAGGATTGGCAATTGCAAAGGAAATGGTAACAGCGCATGGAGGAGATATTTGGGCTGAGAGTAAGGAAGGAAAAGGTACAACTATATTTTTTACGTTACCTTATAATCCGGAACAAGAGGATGAATGGAAATGAAAAAAGAACTAATTAAAACGATTGTGTTAACTTTTCTTGTTGCATTAAGTTTATTTTTTACTTGGGCAATTTGGACAATTCCTTCCTCGTATGACCAATTCCAAAACAGTGCGTACCAAGAAGGAAAGAAAATCAGCGATCAAACAAGAGATATTCACGAAGTTGTTCAGCCTTATCAAATTCTTTTCCATAAAAATAATGAGCATTATGGAGCTTTAGATAGAAATGATATAAAGAAAGTATGGAATGAAATATACAAATGGCAGATATTAGAGACGAAAGATATTTCTAATCAATTTTCAGAGGAACATTTCTTGAATTTTATTAATGGTGAAGATGGTAAAAGTAAAGTTGCTCTTTCATTTTATAATGAACTTCCAATAGAAACGTTCCGTTCTATTTTTAATTGGAAGACGGATGAATTGAGTCCTATGAGATATGATCGTATCATTATTCCATCTGTTAAAGAAAACGACAATCAAAGAGTACAGAAGCTTTATTTTGTTTCTTATAGCAAAAGAAAAGTAGTAGAAACAAAAGTAAATGATAATGATGCAATTCTTTTTATTAATGATATTTTAAATGATAATGACCGTTATCAAAAATATTTCGCCTTTAATTTAAATGAAAAAGATAAACTATTTCTACCAGAAAATGATGTGAAAATGCAGGAAGTTAATTATTATGTAGGTGAGATAGGCGGTGAGACGCTTAAACAAGCTCTTTTTAATAATCCGAAAAATGTAAAGCGTGATATAAGTACATCTACTAATAAAAATACGTATACAGATGGTACAAGGGTTTTGAATATTTTTCCACGTCAGCAGTTGGTGAGATATGTTAATCCGACAATCCTTGATGTGGTCCAACCTGAACTTGGAGTTATTATTAAACAAAGTATAGATTATGTAGAAAGCCATGGCGGCTGGACAAATGATTACATTTTATTTAATTTTGAAGAGAATTATCAGGAGCGAGAAGTAGTGAATTTTCAGTTATCATATAATTCTTATCCTGTACTGGATGCTTTTGATTCTGAGAAATCTTTTGGTCAAACAGCTATTACTCTGCGCTGGGGAAGGAATGAAGTTGCAAGTTATGACCGTCCTTTATATCAGTTAAAGGCATCTGCAAACACACAAGAGAGAATAATGCCTTCAGGTCATTCTGTTGTTAAATTAATCAAAAAGAATGAAGAGATAGCTGTATCAAATATTAAAAATATTATGCTGGGTTATGAACTCGTGAAATCTGTAAGTGAGGAATCCTCTGTTAAGCTGGTTCCGACTTGGTATGTTCATTTTAAGGATGGAATTATTAAAAAGATTGGAGAAGCACAAGAAAAGTCTGGAGGAGAGTTAAATGGATTGGAGTAAAACAAAAACGATCTTTATTATTGCTTTTCTTGTGCTTAATGCTTTTTTAGCTTTTCAATTTTTTGCTAAAAAAAACGGCAGTCAATATGGGATTATTCCGCAAGCCTCATTAGAGGGGCGATTAGCAGCAGAAGGTATCATTTATAGTGAGCTTCCAACTGTAGGTGAAAAAGGAGCTATAATTAATGCAAAAACAAAGGAATTCACCCAGGAAGAAATAAAAAAGCTTAAAGGGCAGAAATTTATTAGCTTGGGTGAAGGCTCAGAGGAAGGGAAATTCCCCAAAATAAGAATGGAACTTACTAAGCCTGTCAGCGCTCCAACGATGAATCTTCAAACAAAAGTAAATCAATTCCTAAGGGAATATGTACACAATGGTGAACAGTATCGTTATTGGCGTACAGATGAGGAATTGAACATTATTATTTGTGTTCAGCAATATAACGGAAAAATGATTTTTCAAAGCTTAGATAATGATATTGGAATGGTTATTTTATATTTGAATAATAAAGATGAAATTTATGCTTATGAACAAAAAATGCTTGTCGACTTTGAAGAAAAGGAAAGAGAGCAGTTGTTAAAGCCATTAGAAGCAATTGAATTAGTTTATAATAAAAGTTATTTAAAGCCAAATAGTAAAGTAAAGATTGAGTACGGATATTATACAAAGTATCCATTAGTAGATGTTCAAACATTACAGCCTACTTGGCATCTGATAGTAGAATCAGATGAAGGGGAAGTAGAGGATTTATATGTTCATGCTATTGAAGGTGTTGTTTTACAATCAGGAAATTAATGAGACGGAGTTGAGGTAAAATGAGCTTGCAATTCAGTGTGCTTGCAAGCGGAAGTACAGGGAACGCTATTTTTGTTGAAACAGAAGAGCATTCACTACTTGTCGATGCAGGTTTAAGCGGAAAACAGCTTCAAAGCTTATTTACACAAATTGGACGGGATATGAGTAAGCTTTCAGGATTATTAGTAACACATGAACATAGTGATCATATTAAAGGACTTGGAGTTATCGCGAGAAAATATAAATTGCCGATCTATGCAAATGAAAAAACATGGCATGCGATGGAGAAATTAATCGGTGAAGTGAGTACAGATCAGAAATTTGTCTTTGAAACGGGAAAAGTAAAATCATTCGGTTCATTGGATGTTGAATCATTCGGTGTTTCACATGATGCAGCAGAACCGATGTTTTACGTATTTCACCATGAAGGAAAGAAACTGACGCTTATTACAGATACAGGCTACGTCAGTGACCGTATGAAGGGCATAATTGATAACTCAGACATATTTGTCTTCGAAAGCAATCATGACGTCTCTATGCTCCAAATGGGGCATTATCCTTGGAGTATTAAGCGCAGGATCTTAAGCGATGTTGGACATGTTTCAAACGAAGATGCTGCACTTGCTATGGCTGACGTTATAGGTGATGCTACGAAGCGGATTTATTTAGCACATTTAAGTCAGGATAATAATATGAAAGATTTAGCAAGAATGTCTGTTGATCAAGTATTAGCAAGCAAAGGTTTTTATACTGGTGAGCAGTTTGAATTATATGATACAGATCCAAAAGCACCTACACCGCTTGTTTTAGTATAGCTTTTCCAAGAACCTTAAGATTATTTTTCATAAATTAAGATTATAATGAGGAATGTTATCCAAACTATTCATATAGCAGTCAGTCATATTCAGATAGGATGGTGGAACAAACTTGGGATATTATGATCAAGATTATGAAAATGAAGGAAGAAGGAAACAGAAAGGCAATCGAGGCGGTGCGTTCTTAGCGGGGATAGTCGGTGCTATCTTAGGCGGTTTGCTTATAATTGTGGCAATCCCAGCTTTATCGAATTTAGGTATTTTACCTTATGAGATGGGAACGGATGAAGAAAATAATGATATAACTAATGGTGAGGGAGCAGGTGTCCCAGCAAAAAATATTTCTGTCAATGTGAATACAGCAGTAACGGAAATCGTTAATCAAGTATCAGATGCTGTTGTTGGTGTTGTGAACATTCAGGAAGCGGGCTTTTGGAATGAAAAAGGCGAAGCCGGTACAGGCTCGGGAGTTATTTATAAAAAGGATGACAAGAATGCTTTTGTTGTAACGAATCATCATGTTATCGCCGGCGCTACACAGGTGGAGATAAGCCTAAGCAATGGTGAAAGGATTCCTGCCACAATAGTTGGCAGCGACGAATTAATGGATTTGGCTGTATTAAGAGTAGCCAGCAATAAAATTGAGCAGGTTGGACAGTTCGGAAATTCTGATAAAGTGAAGGTGGGAGAGCCGGTCATTGCCATTGGAAATCCGCTTGGATTGCAATTTTCAGGCTCTGTTACACAAGGAATTATTTCAGGAACAGAAAGGGCAGTTCCGATTGATTTAGATAATGACGGACAAATAGACTGGAATGCTGAGGTTTTACAAACAGATGCAGCAATTAATCCTGGAAACAGCGGTGGGGCTCTTATTAATATCGATGGAAAAGTCATCGGTATTAATTCAATGAAAATTGCTCAATCAGCTGTAGAAGGAATCGGCTTGTCCATTCCATCGAACTTAGTAAGACCGATTATCGAGGACTTAGAGAAATATGGTGAAGTACGCCGTCCATATATGGGAATCGGAATGAGATCATTAAGTGATATTTCAAGCTATCACTGGCAAGAGACATTAAAATTACCGAAAGATGTAACAACAGGGGTTGTTGTAATGGGAGTAGAGCCTCTCTCACCGGCAGCTAAAGTTGGTATGAAGGAATTTGACGTTATTACTGAATTTGCAGGTAAAAAAGTAGATGATATTCTTCAATTAAGAAAATATCTCTATCAGCAAAAAGTAGGAGACACCGTTAAATTTACTTATTACCGAGGCGGTAAAAAACAACAGGGATCAATGAAATTGGGAGAGCAGAAACGTTTACAGGGGAGCTAATTTTATTAGCTCTCTTTTTTTGACATGTAATTTTTCCTTCTTTGTTGATAAAATAAAAATAAGATTCATCCACATGTGGATAAGGAGGAAATGAAATGTTTTGTTGTGAAGAACATATTGAATTAGCGCTTGATATGTATGTAGATGAGAAGGAAAAGGCTCCAAAATTAGAAAAAATCGATGAAAAAGGCGAGTTATCCACAACGTGTGAATTATGTGATAAGCTTGCTATATATGTATTGGAAGACTAAATTTACCATTAAATATGGTAAAGTAATCCACAGCTGTTGATAAGTGTTGTGGACAACTTGTTTTAGAGTGGGGATGGCATGTGAATATCTTAATAATAACGGTCGGAAAACTGAAAGAAAAATATTTAAAACAAGGAATCGACGAATATTTAAAACGTCTAACACCTTACGCAAAAATAGAAGTGGTTGAGCTCCCAGACGAGAAAGCACCAGAAAATTTAAGTGAAACAGAAATGGAGCAGATTAAAGGGAAAGAAGGCGAAAAAATCCTTTCCAAGATTTCTGATGACACTCATGTTATAGCCCTTGCAATAGAGGGGAAAATGAAATCATCTGAACAGCTCGCAAGCGATATTGATAAGCTTGCAACATATGGAAAGAGCAAGATCGCTTTTGTAATAGGCGGGTCATTGGGACTTAGTAAGGATGTGATGAAGAGAGCTAATGATACCCTTTCCTTTTCGAAAATGACGTTTCCGCATCAGTTGATGAGATTAGTGCTTGTCGAACAGATTTATCGGGCGTTTCGGATTAATCGGGGAGAACCGTATCATAAGTAAATGAGGTTTTTCTACTATTAGACCGACAGCATTCAAGGAAATTAGGTAGTGGCATAAATGTATTTAAAGTAGAAATAGTAAAAATGACTTTAGAAGAGAAGCATATAGCTCCTCTTTTTTCATTTCAAAGGCAGACCATGAGAGCAAAAGTGAGGATGAAATGGAGGTAGATTACTTGTTAAAATGGGTCCAATAAATATTAGGAGGTTAGGAGGAGATAAAATGAAAAAGAGTCAGGAATTCGTGATGATGTATTTTTTAGAGAAAGTATTATTTTAGGAAATGTTAGGAATTTGCTTTTTGCCTCAACGCTTATCCCTCTCCTCTCTTACAACTAAAGATATTGCTTTATCCAACCTAGTTTACTATTTTTAAATTAAGATGTAATTGTATTCTAAAATGGTATGATAATATATACATGGGAAATCCGAACCATATTATTAAAGTAAAATAAGAAATTTCTAATAAACTATCAAAAATGGGGTACATTATGAAGGAAATTCATACTCAAATAAATAAAAAAGTATACTATATTGCAATGTTAATTGTAATAACCATCATGATAATGGGGTTATTTATTGGTAATTCACATATGGGTGAGCATGGGGGCGGCTTTATCTTACATGTTACACTTGGGGTCATTCTATCTGTCTGTTTATTACTTTATCCTAGATATGTAACTCATGTTTTTAGAATAATATTAATAATAGTAGCGTCCGTTTACTTTTATACTCTTTTCTTTTTATATCCAGAGACTGGGTCCAACTTTATATTTCTGTGTTTTATTCCAATAATATCCATATTGTTTTTTGATGCCAAGCTCTTTTACTTTTCTTTACTAGTAAACACTATATCAACAATGTTTACTTTTAGTTATATTATACTAATTGATCAAGGCAATCAATTCTACTTTATAAAACAAGATTTATCAGGAAATGTTATAAACTTTATTGGTAGTCAAGTGATAATCTATTGTGTATTTTATTTATCTTATGGACGAATTAAAAAACAGCAATTATATTATGAAAAAATAAAACAGACAGAGCGTTTGAAGATATCTGGCCAACTAGCAGCTGCTGTTGCTCATGAAATCAGAAATCCTTTGACAGTTGTGAAGGGATTTTTGCAGCTAGACGAAAAAGATCCTTCAGTTAGTGATGATATAAAGAGACACTATACTTTGATGATTGGTGAATTGAATGCTGCTGAGCACGTGATTTCTCAATTGTTATCTGTTGCAAAGCCAAATAATGATCAAGAAACGGAAACTGTGGATGTAAGGAATGTACTTCAGACTGTAACAGATTTACTTCATTCATATGGAGTTTTGAATGAGAATAATATTGAATTAAATGTAATAGAAGATTGTGCTATCGTCGCAAATCCCATAGAATTTAAACAATTATTAATAAATATAATTAAAAATGCAATTGAGGCCTCTGAAATAGGTGATTCGGTTGAGATAACGGCTAATATGAAGAATGACTTTGTTGAGATTAAAGTAATCGATTATGGACAAGGAATGTCAGAAGCAGAAGTAGGGTCTTTAGGTACTCCTTTTTACTCTTTAAAAAGTAAAGGGACGGGATTAGGTATGATGATTTGCTACAATATTGCAGCAAAATATAAAGGAACAATAGATATCCAAAGTTCGAAAGGTGAAGGTACTACGGTTACTATTAGCTTTCCATCAAAGAATAATACAATAGGGCCTAAAGGTAGAATATAAATCGAATTCCCTTTTAAGAAGACTAGGAGAGATTCCACTGAATGTCCAGGAATCCAATTCTTTTGCTTATAAAAAGTGAAACCTCATTTTGATTAGGTGTGGTGAACCTTATCATAAGTAAATGAGGTTTTTAGCCAAATGCCTCTCCTTAAGGTTGGGGGATTGGTTAAGCCCCCAATCAGATAAATAGTCGGAAAAAATTCGCTTCTTTTACTTTCGCTGGTTACTTAATTAAAGATAGGAGACTTCCAGGGGACGTAAAACATAAGAAAAAATCCCTTGCTACTTTTCTGTAGTGAGGAATTTTTCGGGAGGGTGTGCCTGTCTAGTTACGGGCAATTTGGTTTATTCTGTGCTTGGACTTTTCTCTATACATTTCCTTGTCCGCCAGTTCAAGGATTTCTTCAGGACTAAAGTTGGTTCCAGATTTACATTGATACAAACCGTGGCTGGCTGAGATTGGATAGGGCTTTTGACCAGTTATAACCATATCTTGAAACTCACTTTGAATGCTGGACCAGATTGCCTGTGCGACATCCATTTGTCGATCGAAAATTAGAATTATAAATTCATCACCGCCAAGGCGGAAAAGGACGTCCTTTTCTCTGATATGGCGTTTGATTGTTTCGCAGCAAGAAATAATCAGGTCATCGCCTGCAGAATGTCCGTACCTGTCATTTACCATTTTTAAATTGTTTATATCAATATAGCAGACGATGAAATCTGATGCTCCGTCTATGAGGTGTTGTGAAAGTATTTCCATTCCTCGCCTTCTGTTGAGGACCCCTGTAAGCGGGTCAAACGATGCATGATGATAAAGCTCTTCTTCCGTTTCCTTCAAATCTGTAATGTCAGTGCTTCCAATAAGGACACAGCACTCCCCTAAGTAATTGACCAGTTCAAAATTAAGCATTGACCATTTCTGTTTATGTTTGAACATATAATTTTTTAAGCTCTGATGTTCTTCGAGTTTTTTTACTATCGTTTGTTTTTCCTCAGGCGTAGTCAGCATGAACCATCCATCAAGTTTTGTCATATCTTTATTTTTTAAATGAAAGTATTCGATAGCCTGCTGATTCAGGAGCAAAATGTTGCCGGTTTTAAGGTTGAAAAGGACCAACGGATTAGGATTCATGTGAAATAATCTGCGAAAGCTCTCTTCATTCTTCTTTAGTTTCCATTCGTTTGTAAAATTATTTTTGCGAAATGAATAGAAGGCATACGCTATCGTAAATGAAATGACAGCTGCACCTGTTGAATTCACCAGCTTAAATAGGAACGAAAAGTGATTTTTTTCAAGCAGGAACAACCCTGTAATGAAAAATAGATGAATTCCTGTGATGAGGCAAGCCTGGTACCTTGGCTGAACCGGGAAGATAGCAGCAGCGGCTAAGAGAATAATAATATAAGCATAGATATTACCGTTATTAAGCTGGCTGTTGATCGAAGAGACGGCGCCTATAAACAAATAAAGAAATAAATAGGTGAGAATAATCGACCCTTTGGCGTTGCCTTTGCTACGGCGGTAGAGGATTAAAAAGATTAGGGAGATCATCAGGCCTATGATATGAAAGGTTGAAAGGATAAATTTATAAATCGGATTGTTCAATTTAGCCAAAAGGATAAAGTCCATAATGAAAAAACAGGGATATGTGAAGATGAGCATATAGGAAACGTACTTAATTCGCTCGAATAATAGGTTTTCATTACAATCGATAAATTGTTGCTCTATATCATTTCCACTTGTTGCGTTTTTTGCCAATAACTCCATCGGAACAACCATCCTTTGTAATCAAATCACATCTGTATTTTATCATTGAAAACAGCGACCTGTCACGGAAACAGGGGCCGGTTCTTGTGTCTCATTTCATTGTAAGGATAAGTTTTGTAAAAAAATTGCCGGTTATATAGGTGCGGAGAAACGTATCATAAGTAAATGAGGTTTTTAAGTAATGGTGTTTCCTAAGACTACATAAAATGAAGTACATTATGTAGTAGAAAAGTTTTGGTTAAAATTTCGACAATATATTAGTTACCTAATCGTTCGCTAATATGTGAAGACCATTGGAGGAAATTCTCTGATGGTCTTCTGCTATTATGTAAACAGTACAAGTGAAGGAATTCTTGTGCAGATAGCAGTAGGATAACTGATAGGAAAAGTACAAGTGCATTCTGTTAAATAGAAAAATGGTAACGGTAGTTTCCTTGAATAAGCATGTTTTCATTTAGGAACAAATATGCTGTAATAGTGATAGAATAATAGTTCATCCTGTTCTAAGCAGTCAAAGAAGTGGGGAATTGATAGTGAAAAAATTTAAGAAGTTTTACCTAGAGATTACAAGTGTATGTAATCTTGCATGCAGCTTTTGTCCGCCAACAGAACGACAGAAGCAATTTATTTCTGTGGAGGATTTTTCTAAGAGATTAGACCAAATTAAACCGCACACAGACTACATTTATTTACATGTAAAAGGTGAGCCGCTGCTCCATCCTAAAATAGACCAATTGTTAGACTTAAGTCATGAAAAAGGGTTTAAAGTTAATATCACAACTAATGGGACATTAATTAATAAAAAGAGGGAAAAATTATTAAATAAGCCTGCGCTAAGACAAATGAACTTCTCACTCCATAGCTTTGATGGCCATATTGGTTCTAAAGATAAGGAAGGGTATGTGAAAAGTATTCTTTCTTTTATTAAAGAAGCAACGAGCCAATCAGAAATGATTGTTTCCCTGAGATTATGGAACCTTACACAAGACAATACGACGAATATTGAAAGAAAACGAAATAGAGAATTACTAGAAATTATTGAGAAAGAATTTGATTTAGACTACAAAATTGAAGAGAAGGTCGTACCAGGAAGCGGTGTGAAAATTGCGGACCGCATCTTCATTAATCAAGATTACGAGTTTCAGTGGCCTGCGTTACATGAAGAAGAAGATGATGGGAAGGGCTTCTGCTATGGCATGCGAAATCAAGCAGGTATTTTAGCAAACGGAACTGTTATTCCCTGTTGTCTAGATGGTGAAGGAGTTATTAACCTCGGAAATATTAATGATAATTCATTTTCTGATATTATCGAGATGGATAGAGCAAAAAATCTTGTAGATGGTTTTTCACGAAGAGTAGCAGTGGAGGAATTATGTAGAAAATGCGGATATCGCAAAAGGTTCGGAAAATAGATAAGCAAATGGCTAAGATTTAGTAAAGTTAGATAGAATCATTCCAGCTCATTACTTTATTTAGATATAACGCGGTAAACCATATCATAAATATTGTTAAATCGGAAATTTGAATTTGCTATGGATAATTTTTAATTTAAATTGTTTAACTTGTAGATGAATAATATGAAAAACGGCAGAAATACTGTCGTTTTTCTATTTTTCTTGATTTTATTCTGCATCCTCTGCTTTTCCACGGTGGAAAGTGTAATCCAATTTTTTTGTTTTGGGGCTAATAAAGTAAATTCAATAATGCCACCAGAATTAAAATTAGGAATCTTTTCACTCGCAAAGAATTTATGAACTTTATTATTGGATGAAACATTTCAAAAGCCCTGTCTAGGGGATATTTCTAGCCAGAAACAATATAATTAGAACTATTGACACCTTGCTGATGATTATGAAAGTAACATTTTTTAAATACTACTAGACTTTTAATTTGCTATACTAAGATTAAGAAAGATATAGCATGAGGAAATAGTCTTTATATAATTAAGTGTCAAATCCACCGAGAAAAGATCATTCCAAATTGCTTTTTTTAAAATAGTAATTTATAACTATTTAACTACACTTAACTGTCGAATGAATATATAGAGTAAAGTAATGTTCGAAATAGACGATAAAAATACTGAGACTTTAGTTGAAATATTAAGGGCTTACATAGAAAAGAAGGTGACATAATTATGAAATTTCAACCAGAGGTGTTCACAGAAAATGGATTATTTTATGGTGATAACTTGTATATTATGCAAGGGCTAATGAAGATAGGATACAAAGGAAAATTTGATATGATTTATTTTGATGGTCCATTTAACTCAGGATGGATTTTTTCTATATTTAATAAAGAATTGAATGAAAATATCATTGATCCTTGGAATGAGATAGCTACAATCAAAAACTTCTATGATTCAGATGCTTACCGGTCGAATTATCGGAGGAGAATAGAAGCTGCCAAGGAACTGTTAAATGAAAAAGGGATTCTTGTTTTCCAAACATCGCAAAAAGAAGGGCATTATATGAAGGTGATTTTGGATGAGATATTTGGATCTCGTCATTTTCTTGGAGAGGTCATTTGGAAGTTTGCTGATGGCCCTTTATATGAAAAATCACAATTTGGTTTAAATCATGAAACTCTCTTTTTCTATGCTAAGAGTGACAATTATCTTAAGAAAACAGGTGTTTCTTATTCATCGGTTTGGGATGATATTGGAAAATATGGGTATTTAGGAGAAGAAGATACCTTTTATGCTACGCAAAAACCTGAAAAACTCATGGAACGTATTTTGCAGATGACAACAGATGAGAATGCTTTAGTGGGTGATTTTTATTGTGGCAGCGGTACAATGCCCTTAATAGCTGAGAAAATGAAAAGAAGATGGATAGCGAGTGATCACTCCCGCGTAGCGATTCAGACTGCTGCGAGTAGAATGGAAGCAGCAGGGACTGATGTTACTATGTACCAGCTAGTAGAGGATTTTAATCTTTCTTATCTTCAGGGGAATGAATATAAAAAGAAAACACAAATTCCCTTTTCTTTAAATGAATTGCAAGGAATAAAAGAAAAGTTTCCTAACAAATCTATTACGATTCAAGCTTATGAATATACTCCTGAAATTGATCTCATTCAAGATCAGAAGTATACCTTTCAATTGATTATGCCTTCTGTCGCTCCTAGCGGTAGTAAAGATGTCGTTAAAAGGATGATTCCAAGGCCTGTTCCAATACTAACAGAAGACGGTTATCAGCTTTTGATTGCGAACCCGTTAGATTGGATTCTGCATCATATTGTACATGGGGAGATTACGGAAGCTCATTATATTATGGATATTGAATCCTTGCAGCGAAGAGTAAATGATGTTTATTTGAGAATTAAGGATAATTGGATTGATTCTATTAAAGAGTACGAAGGTTATGATTTATTAAAAGATGTGTTTGGGCACTTTTACAAAGTTCCTAAAGGAAGAGAGTTGTCATATGGAAAATAAAGTAGCTGTTGTTATAGGGGGGTTAAGAGGGATCGGCAAGGCCATTAGTCTCGATCTTGTGGACAAGGGATTTATTACCTATGCCACAACCAGGGAAAAGAATGTAGATATCCCTGTGGAAAATTTGTTTCCCTTACAGATGAATATGATGGATGAAAAAGAAGTACGGGATACTTTTAAACTCATTAGTGAAAAGCATGAGGCTATAGATGTAATCGTGAACAATGCCGGAATTGGCTATTTTAAAGCGTTTGAAGAGTTCAACGCTAAAGAATGGGAAGAGATATTTCAAACAAACGTCTTCGGCACGTTCCATTGCATTCAAAATGCTTTTCCGTTATTGAAAGAGAGAGGGGGACGTATTGTGAATATTAGTTCAATTATGACTAAAAGAAGTCTTCCTACCCAATCCGTCTATACAGCCTCAAAACAAGCAGTGAATGGTTTGGGAAATGTTTTAGCAGAAGAATGGTATCAACATCGTATTTTTACTACTAATATTCAACTAGGTGCGACCTATACAGATATTTGGAAAGATGTTGAAGAGTTCTCTCCTAGAGATATGCTGGATGTTCATGATGTAGCACGTGTCGTTTCATTTGTTGCTATGACTCCTCTTCACGTTCGAATGGATGAAATTACATTGACTCCGCCAAAAGGTGTGTTGTAATTTACGAATGATCATTAAAACTTCTTAGATGCATACATTGGGGGGAGATTTTTTTGTCTTTAAAGAAGAAACTAGCCCTTATATTTTCTATTATTGTGACGCTCATCTTAATTTTTAATAATACTTTATCCTATTACTATACGAGAGATTTATTAATAAAAGATCAGGAAAAACAGATGGAACTCTTGGCCAAGGAAATTAGTATAGCTATTAAACATTCAGAATATGGAGTAGACGCTTTAGAAAATCAAATAGGAGAAAAGCTTCGGATTGCAGCTATTGCAGCAAAAGATGAGCTGGATCCGAATATTAATAATGTGACGAATGAACAACTTATGGAACTTAGCCAAAAGCTAGGTGTCTCTCATATTACCCTGATGGTAAGGGAAAAGGATGATATTAGAGGAGTGAAATCTTCGGATCCACATGAAAGAAACTTAAGTATGAAGGACTGGGGTTATTGGTATACTGCATTTCAGCAGTTATTTACTGATCACAATGTTACGATTCCTGAAGGACAAAAGCTGCCAAACTATTGGTCAGGTCCCATTAATGTTTCAGCATCCAACCCGGATCATGTTGATAAATGGGGCTATTATTATGATGGTACAACGAATTATATTATCAGTCCTTATATGAGAGATAATCAGATTATGGATGTAGAGGATGAGATTGGTCCGAATGCAATTGCGAAGAAAAGTGTAAGCAATAATGAAAATTTGTTAAGTATAACTGGATTTAATCCGAAGACATTTGGTTTACCGCCTGTTTATACAGAGTGGAATGGCACAAAAGTGATTGAACTAAAAAACGAAGCTATTCAATTCGGAAAGCATAGATATCAAGATCAAAAAGCTGATGTTTCGGCTGTCAGAAAGGCTATGAAAACGGGTAAATTAGTTAGTTTTCAAAGTACTATTTCTGATAAAAAGGTGTTTAAAAGTTTTATACCCGTTCAATCCGAAAACCCATATGTCATTGGAATTGTGACTGATTATAAGGTGATTCAAGATGTATTAAACAAGCAGCTGCTAAACAATCTGGTTATTTCTATTGTGGTTTTAGTATTTGTTCTTATTATCAGTAATCTTTTAGCCCGATATATTGTTAGACCGATCAATCAAATTCTATTAGAAGTAAATAAAATTGCAAAAGGGAATTTTGGGGCACAGGTATTTATTAAGCGACGTGATGAATTGGGTTTGCTTTCTAATCAGGTCAACATCATGTCATCGAATCTATTAAATTATACAGATGAACTGAAGAAAAAGAATGAAGAAATCCAATATCATGCCTATTATGATTTTCTAACCGGACTTTCTAATTTGCGTTTTTTTCATAAAACTGCATTAGAGCTAGCTGAGTCAAATGAGGAAAAAACAATGGCATTCTTATTTCTTGATTTGGATCGCTTTAAATTTATCAATGACATGCTTGGACACTCCGCAGGTGATTATATTTTAAAGGCTGTCACGAATCGCATTTTACCTCTTCTCGAAGAAGGAGAAATCATGTCACGAATCGGGGGAGATGAATTCATTTTGCTTTTACCTAACAGCAGCAGGGAGAAAGCAGATGATATAGCAAAAATGATCCTGAAAGAGTTGGAAAAGCCCTTTTTTTACGAAGGAAATGAGCTTTTTATGACTTCAAGCATAGGAATAAGCATGTATCCGATTGATAGTGACAAGATTGACAATGTCATTAATAACGCTGATATGGCTATGTACCGTGCAAAAGAACAAGGAAGGAATAATCACCAGTTCTATACACCTGATATGAATGATGCTATTCAGAGACGGGCTGTTTTAGAAAAAGGTATGCGTCAGGCACTGGAGCGTAATGAATTCACTTTATTCTATCAGCCTAAAGTTGATCTTAATATGGGTATGATTACAGGAAATGAAGCCTTAATTCGATGGTTTCATCCGCAATTAGGACCGATTTCTCCATCAGAATTTATTCCGTTAGCGGAGGAAACTGGATTAATTGTTTCAATTGGAGAATGGGTTCTACGTACAGCCTGTAAACAAAATTTGGAATGGCAGAAGTCCGGATTATCTCAATTGAGTATATCTATTAACCTTTCTCCACGTCAGTTTCAACAAGCTAACTTAGTGGAAGCTGTTCGTGAAGTATTAAATGATACCGGCCTTGATCCGCAATATTTAGAGTTAGAAATTACAGAAAGTATTGCGATGTATAATGAGGACTATGTGATTGATAAGTTGCATGCATTGAAGGATCTGGGTGTCAAAATTGCTATTGATGATTTTGGAACAGGATATTCCTCACTAAGCTATCTTAAAAGGTTTCCGTTCCATAGTTTAAAGATTGATCAATCATTTGTTAGAGACATAGAAATAGATTCTGAGGATACTAAAATTATTAATACGATTATTGCTATGGCTCATAATTTAAAGGTTAATATTATTGCTGAAGGAGTCGAAACAGATAATCAGCTTAAATTCCTTCAACAGCAAAAATGCAATGAAGTACAGGGATATTTATTCAGCAAACCTTTATCTGTTGAAGAGTTCAACAGGACATTCAAGCAGCTTCAGGAAACTGCACTCATGAAAGTCAGTAAGTGGTCTTCATTATAAAGATTTGAAATTTAAGATTTTCTCAAAAGGATTTCTCTTCCTTCGTCCAATGAAGGACACAGCCTAATAATAGGGAGGAGGAATTCGTATTTCTATACCAATAGATTGAGTTAGGAAGGTGAGAGACCTTGGTTTTATTAACAAGAAAAGTAGAGTTTTCAGCGGCACATAGTTATGAGGTGGCAGCTTGGGATAAAGAGAAAAATAGAGAAGTATTTGGTTTATGCAGTAATCCTAATGGTCATGGTCATGATTATATATTAGAGGTTACAGTAAAAGGAAATCTTAATCCTAAATCTGGAATCGTCGTTAATATTACAGATGTCGATAAAGCAGTTAAGGATGTTGTTTTAAAGGAATTAGACGGGAAATTCTTAAATCGGGAACATTCTTTTTTTAAAGAGCATATTCCAACGACAGAAAATATTGTAGCGTACTTATGGAATGCTTTAAAGGATAAGTTCGATGATTGTGAACTTCATAAAATTATATTGCATGAGAATCCATTTTTACTCTCTCAAAAGGGGGAAAGGTCAATGATACAATTAACGAGGAAATATCATTTTTCAGCAGCACATAGATTACATAGTGATCAATTATCTGATGAAGAAAATATAAAGATTTTTGGGAAATGTAATAATCCTAATGGACATGGTCATAATTACGTTCTTGAAGTAACGGTAGAGGGAGAAATTGACCCTGTAACAGGAATGGTCATAAATTTAGCGGAACTGGACAGAATAGTTGATGAGGTAATCATTGAAAAATTTGATCATAAACATCTTAATTTAGATACAGAAGAATTTAACGGATTAAATCCAACTGCTGAAGTTATGACAATTGTCTTTTGGAAGCTGCTTCAATCTTCTTTACCAAATCTATATAAAGTAGGACTTTGGGAAACAGCAAAAAATTATTTTGAATACTGTGGTCCAATAAAAGAGTAAAGAAGTATCATGAGTTTTTAATAATAAATATTATTTATAAAAAAACATCTGATATAATTTTTTAAAAACTATTTCTTTGGGCGTTACAAGAGGGGAAGTTAAAGTGCTTCCCTTCTTTTATTACTAAATCTTCTGTTTGAACCCGTTGATAGAATTCATTTGGAGGTAAATCTAAAATACTGGAATGGATTCTTCGATGATTATAAAAATCCATGTACTTAGCTACCTCTCGGTACGTATCCTCGTATGAGGTGAAAATAAAACGTCTTAAACATTCAACTTTAGTAATCGATGAAACGATTCAATAGGGGCATTCATATTTGGTATTCTCGGTGGAACCCGTTCGTGTTCTGCTTTTAAAGCTTCACAATCTGCTCGGCGCCATAGCTAATAAAGTGTAGACCAATATGATAATCAATAATGGAGCAATCATAGACATCAATGAGAGAAAAGGCGATGCCCATTCGCTAAAATTGAACTCATTCTGAATTACTTAAGCGATGTAAGTATCACGTCTATTGTATTATCAACAAATGATCGCTCTGGACGAGATTTTATTATTACAGTTAGTCCAATTAACGATACGATTAGCGCCTGTGATAAAGCCTTCGCGTTTCCCTCGATCTCGAGCTCACCAGATTGTATACCTCGTTCAATGGTTTCTTGAAATATGACAGATAGGTACATTTGATGTTCCCTTGTAAGAATTTCAAATTTCTCATCATGAGGGGCAAGTTCGACCATTGTGTTGATACAAAAGCATCCTCGACTGCAACCTTCTCCATATTCCTCGGCAACTACATCTTCAAAAAAAGTGCGAAATGCATCTTTTACAGATGGACTATTTTGAAGTTTGGTTCGGACATGAGAGGCACGAGACATCATGTATTTGCGTAACGCAGCTTCGAACAATTCTTTTTTTCCTCCGAAAGCTGAGTATATACTAGGTCGTTGAATTCCCATTCTAGAAGTTAAATCACTTAATGACGTAGCTTCATATCCTTTCTCCCAAAAGAGTTGCATAGCTGCATCTAATGCTTTTTCTTCGTCAAATTCGCGAGTTCGTCCCATAATCAATCCCTCTCGTTACTCTTCATTTTTTCTTAAATCATATGTAACTGCCAACTACCGATATTATGTACCGTTCAGTATATAATAATTATATTATTAGTCTTTGTTATTGTCAAATTTAGGTTGAATCATCTTAATAAAGAAAGATTGGATATTGATTTATAGCTAATTAAATCCAATATTTTTATTGACATTAATAATTTCTATAAGTTATATTTATTAGAAATTATAACGTACCGATCGGTATGATATAATTTAGGTCTTCAAAAATAATGTAGATAGGGTGTGTACAGAATGCAGGAGATTAAAGAAAAAATAGCAATCGATGACGACTTAGAGGCGAATTCGTCAGAGAGTTCAATGATCACAACGGATTTAGTTCATAGTTCATCTATGTCTCACTATGTAACATTATTGTTTGCTGCTGCCTGTGGGTTGTCTGTTGCCAATGTTTATTTCGCACAACCACTACTGGATAATATATCGAGTGAGTTCGGTATTGATTATGCAATTATTGGCATTATCATTACTATCACTCAAATCTTTTATGCAATAGGACTGTTACTACTCGTACCACTGGGAGATTTATTGAACCAACGCCGACTCATTATCGGTCAGATGCTATTGTCGGTGATATCTCTCGTTGTAGTTGGTACTGCTTCTTCAAGCACAGTACTATTCGTAGGTATGGGATTAGTGGGATTGCTTGCCGTTGTGACGCAGACTCTTGTAGCATTCGCGGCGACAATGGCTGCACCTGCAGAACGAGGACGTGTTGTTGGCATCGTAACAAGTGGTGTTGTGATTGGCATACTTCTTGCACGAACCATTTCAGGAATATTAACGGATTTGGCGGGTTGGCGTTCTGTATACTTGTTTTCTACTGTATTGATGCTTCTTATGATTTTTGCATTATACAGGGTGCTGCCGAATGTTGAATGTAAGGTAAAAACACTTTCCTATCCTCAGCTTCTTAAGTCAGTGTTTATATTACTCGTACAAGAACGATTATTACGAATCCGAGCTATTCTGGCTCTACTAATTTTTACTGCTTTCAGTATTTTATGGACGCCATTAGTACTGCCTCTTAGTGCACCGCCATTATCTCTTTCTCACACGGCAATTGGGGCTTTTGGTCTCGTAGGAGTTATTGGAGCGTTGGCTGCAGCAAGGGCAGGGAGACTAGCTGATCAAGGTTACGGACAGAGAACGACGGGGGTAGCTTTGATCTTACTATTATTATCATGGCTGCTAATCAGCTATATGCAACAGTCGCTGTTTGCATTGGTCATCGGTATTGTTCTTCTAGATTTGGCTGTTCAGGCCGTTCATGTCACTAACCAAAGTATGATCTTCACATTACGTAAGGAGGAGCGCAGTCGGTTAACTGCTGGGTACATGATTTTCTATTCCATCGGAAGTGCTGTCGGTTCCATCACTTCAACCCATACATATGCACACTATGGCTGGAGCGGAGTATGCTTGCTTGGTGCCTTTGTTAGTGCTTTAGCTCTTCTGTTTTGGACAATAACGAGCCGTGCAACGGTAGCTCATCACAATAAATCTTGCACCCTATGAATGACAGATTTGCAGATTCAACAGTATTAATTGAAACTACATACAAACTTGTTCGAAAGAATCAAATAATAGTTTGAAATGAAAATATATAACATGAGGATTTTGAAAAGGGGAGATTACTTGTGGAGATTGGTATTACTTCGTTTGTTGAAACAAAGCCGGATATTCACACTGGTGAAGTGATAAGTCACGCACAGCGACTACGTGAAGTGGTAGAAGAAATTGTCCTTGCCGATGAGATAGGACTTGATGTATTTGGAATAGGTGAACATCATCGGCAGGATTATGCGGCATCTTCACCAGCAGTTGTACTGTCTGCGGCTGCACCACTAACGAAACGAATTAAGCTGACTAGTGCAGTATCAGTGCTTTCTTCAGCTGATCCAGTTCGCGTTTTTCAGGATTTTGCTACACTGGATGGTCTTTCAAATGGACGGGCAGAGATTATAGCGGGTCGAGGTTCTTTTATCGAGTCTTTTCCGTTATTTGGATATAATTTAAATGACTATGATGAGCTATTTGAAGAACATTTGGAATTGCTCCTGAAAATACGGGAGTCTGAAAAAGTAACATGGAATGGTCGGCATCGGCCAGCGATTAACAATTTGGGGGTATATCCACGGCCAGTTCAAAATACTTTGCCAATATGGATTGGCAGTGGGGGAAATACAGATTCTGCTATCCGTGCAGGTCTGCTGGGACTACCACTGATGCTTGCGATAATTGGTGGTAACCCGGTACAATTTGCACCGCTCGTGCAAATTTACAAGAAAGCGGCAGCGCACGCTGGTCATGACGTATCGCAGCTTACAGTTGGGTCACATTCAATAGGATTTATTGCAGATGAAACGGAACTTGCAGCAGATACATTTTTTCCTTCTACCCAAGCAGGCATGAATAAAATCGGTAAGGAGCGGGGGTGGTCATATTATGATCGTTCTAGCTTTGATGCCGCGCGCAGCTTTGACGGTGCACTGTATGTTGGTGATCCAGATACAGTTGCCCAAAAGATCATTCATCTTCGCAAGAATGTAGGTATTACGCGCTTCATGATGTATGTGCCGTTAAGCACGATGCCACATGACCAAGTGATGAGAGCTATTGAACTGCTAGGAACAGAGGTAGCGCCCCGGGTTCGAGATGAAATAGCCAAGTGGGAAGCTGAGATGGAAGGTAAACAGTGAGAAATAGATGAACTTCACTGAGATAGTTGAAAAAGCAATTGACTAAGAAAAGAAGCTACTAGTAAGGGTATTAATAAAAGGAGATGCATTAGATTTTAAACCTCATTTAGATTGCTTACGGGGAACTGTATCATAAATAGAGGCAGGTTTTATATGCTCCTAGGTTAGTATGTAAAAAGTTGAATTTTATATCTCATAGTATATAAACAGCCTCACCCTATAGAGGATTAAGGATGGGGCTGTTTATATGCTTATTTTACGTTTCTCGTAAGATAGGAAGAGTGCAACAACGGAAGGATCCACCAGATTTAATAATTTCCGTGATATCTACTTCAATAACTTTAAAGCCACGGCTGCGAAGCTGTTTGTTTACCTCCTTATTTACAGGTAAACTTAATATCCTTTTGTTACCAATACTTAATACATTTGTGCCCAATTGAAATTGTTCTTCTTCCGAAACTTCAATTAAATCATAGCGTGAAGCAAAAAGGTCGATATCTTTTTTTGTTAAGGCATTTGAGTAAATAAGGGCCACCTCTGATGAAACGACATTAAATACACAATCCAAATGCAGATATTTTTCTTTAAATGAGATGGGAATAACATTGAATTGATTCAAAAGACGCTGTAATTGTTCAGCAGCTTTTTGGTCCGTTCGATTGCTCAATCCTACATAAATGGTTGTGCCGTCAATCACGACATCTCCACCTTCAATTAATTCCTCGGCTAAATTATAATAAGAGATTTCTTCGTCCTCCAGCCATTGCTTTAAAATATTTTCTTCCCCAGCACGAATATCTGTTGCCATCTTAGCTACAAAGATGGTCTGCCCAAGTGTAAAACCAATATCCCTTGTAAAAACCTGTTCAGGATATTTTTTATGATAAGGCAATAAAATAACTTCGATGTCATTATCCTTTAACGTTTTGACAAATTCAGCGTGCTGCTCGAGCGCACGTTCAATATGGATACCTTCATTCTTAAAATGCTCCTGTGTTTCATTAATCACTTCGCGAATCGTCATATATTGAGGCTGACAAAGAATTACTCGCTTTAATACATCGTATTCACTCATGCAAAAAGTCTTATTATTTATATTTGGGTTCTCTTCCATGTGTTTATCCTCCTATTTTCTCTCTTTAAAGTTAGTTTTTCCTAAAATATCGTTATTATTTACTAACAGACATGGGGAAAATATCTTTGAAACATGGAATTTTTAATTGGCCGTTTGTAAGGAAAAATATTTCTATCATCATGAATCATTTGGAGGATGACTACGTTATTATTGACGATATGCATTTATTGGAGTGAGCCATGAACAACCTATTGGATAATGCTGTAATATATACACCTTGCTTGGGTAAAATTTTTATTCAATGCTATAAAGACGGTAACAATGTGGTTTTTATGGTAAAAGATACAGGAGAGGGCTTCTCATCAGAAGATTTTCCACGTGTTTTCGAACCACTACTCGTAGATAAGTATCGAGAAATCGCTCAACCGGAGGAAGTGGGTTAGGATTGACTATTTCACAAAGGAACATTAGGTTGCACGGTAGGGACCTAGTCGTAGGAAATCAAGCGGAGGACGTTGCCATCTTAACAGGTTGGATACGCTTGTACAATAATTTTGAAAAACTTTATAATAATTTCTCCTAGTTTACTTCTTTCAGATAGGATTTTAGCTAAATTTTAAAAGGAATAGTATTGATTAAATATTCGATAGGTATTATATACTTTACTATAATACTAGAGATGAACTGTATCATAAGTAAATGCAGTCTTTTATGAGTTGAATAGATTAGTAAGGTATACAAATGTCTTGATTTGCATACCTTTTCTCGTTAAGGAGGTATTCGATATAATGTGTTGAATCTATGTAATGAATATATTTTCCTCTTTATGAAATTTTCTCAAACAAGATACAAAAAATCTACTTCTATCATAATATCTATCCATAATGAAATCGGCACTTGCTCTATTGATGTCCCATCTATACTGCCCATATCTGATAGTTGATTAGCTGTCCAAATATATTTATCTGACATAATAATTGTCATTATTTTCGTTACTAATACAACAAATAAGAGAGTTAACTTTAGCATCTGATAACACCCTCTTACCTGGTCCCATTCATAGTCAAATTTAGTATAGTAGGATAGATTTTATATTAGAAAATACTATTTATGTAAGATAGAAAAATAATATATTTTTAATAATATGCTATATCAAAGGAGGCATAGTATGAAGCAGCTTTATATAAAGCAAAAGGTATTCAGTCTAAGTGGCAAATTTACTGTAAAGGATCAGCAGGAGAAGGATATTTATTACGTGGAGGGCAGTTTTATGCAAATTCCAAAGACTTTCTCCATTATGAATACAAAAAGAAATGAAGTTGCGCTCATTACGAAAAAGGTGTTTAGCTTTTTACCGAAGTTTTTTGTTGAGGTGAATGGTCGAGAGGTGTTAACGATTAACAAGGAGTTTTCTTTCTTTAAAGCACGCTATACGATTGATGCGGCAGGCATTGAAGTAAATGGTAACTGGTGGGATATGGATTTTCAAGTATTACAGCATGGTGATGTCGTCGGTAAAGTGAGCAAGGAGTGGTTCACTTGGGGCGATAGCTACAAGGTTCAAATATTGAATGAAGAGATGGAGACCATTATTATTGCGCTTGTTGTCGCAATTGATTGTGTGAGAGCTGATCAAGCGGCTGCTTCCTCAACAGCAACGACTTAACGTATGGACCTCCACTATAAATGTGAACGGTTTTTCTTCAGAAATTCAAAAAAATATCAGAAAAGTAGGGAAATCACGAACGGATTCCCTACTTTTTTATTATGGAGTTTCTATGTGTATATTTCTCGGGAAAATATTTATAATGAAAGAAAAAATTGCTCTTAATGAATAAATGAACAGGAAGATAGAGGGGATTGAATTTAGACCAATATGAAAATGGGAGGTAAATAAAAATCTTTACGTGATGACTGAATTAGTTTTATAAAATTGCATTTAGAATAGTCACGGTGAACCGTATCATAAGTAAAGGCGGATAAAATAAAAATTGAAAAGGATCCTGTTTTAAAACAGGTACCTTTTCAATTTAATTATTTTATTTACTTTCTTCTTCTTTATAGAAACGCTCACCGGATTCTGGGTTGAAATAAACTACTAATCTTTTATTTGTGCTTGGATCAACTGATACCTCATTTGTACGTACGAAGCCTTTTGGAACTTGCTTGCCATGTTTTGTTTTGAAGCGGCGATCCCAAATGAACCATGATCCAATAATTAAAACAATCAGAATTAAGAATTGGATACCGTAAAATCCTATAATCCATTCCATTAACTATCTCTTTTCCACAATAACGGCTGTTCCATAGGCTACAATTTCACTCATATTCTGACCGATCTCACCAGAGTCAAAACGCATCATAATAATAGCATTTGCACCCATTGCTGTAGCATTTTTCACCATGCGATCCATTGCTTGTTTTCTGGCATCTTCAAGCATTTCTGTATACTGATTTATTTCTCCACCTACTAGCCCCTTAAGAGAAGCAACGATATCTTTACCAATTCCTCTGGCTCTTACGGTTAAACCAAATACTGGACCTAACACTTCTGTAATTTGATGATTAGCAATATTCTCGGTTGTTACGATAATCATATGAATCCACCCCTTAATAAAAATAGTTACTATATATTTATTATATGATATATCTTTGAAAAAACAGGAATATTAAACAATGAAGATTAATATATTATGGGCCAAAAACTCATTTAGATATATTATGGAGAATTGTATAACCTATATTGTTACATTTATTAAAGATGGTAGTACAAAAGGGGGAGGGTGGTTCCATATGCCTTCCTTTTGTACACTTTGGCGTTCTCTTACAAGATGGATAAATTCTTCCGTGTTTATTGGTCATATTTGCTGTTTAATCATTTCCTTTGAATAAAATCGGTCACTCTTATCTTCAGAAACAGTAGGGCTATTCATAAGAAACAGCCCCAAGTAAAACTTTCAACAATGACTGCAGATCGATCTGCTTCGAATGTATTCCAGCCTTCTTCTACTAACTGCTTTTTGTTTTCATTAAAAGATAAATAAAATAGGGAGCACCTAAAGTCGCAGTAAATACACCAGCAGGTACAATTAATGGTAAGAATAATGTGCGTCCAATTAAATCTGCTACCATAACAAGAATTGCCCCTATAAGAGCAGATACAGGTAATAGTGAACCAAATGAGGAACCAACAAGTCTGCGTGCCATATGTGGTGCCATCAGTCCTACAAATCCAATACCTCCTGCGAAGGCAACAGCTGTTCCTACTAAACCTGTACTAATAATAAGTAGAAGAAAACGATGACGCTGGACTGGACTTCCAACTCCTGTTGCAATATCTTCCCCTATAGATTGAATGTTAATATTTCGCGACGAAATGAAAGCTATTAACAGCAACACAACTGTAACCGGAAGAAGTACATGAACATCCTCCCATGTTACACTATTTACGCTGCCTGTAATCCAAATATTCGCTTGACTTGCCGCATGAATTGGACTTAAAACCATAAATGTGGTTGTTCCAGCCTGCATCAGAGCTGAAATACCGATACCTATGAGCACAAGACGAATAGGTTTAACCCCATCCTTCCAAGACAAGAAATATACAGCTACTGCAACAAGGGAGGCTCCAACAAATGCTGCGACAGGCAACCATTTTATACTAACAATTAATGAATAATTTTTATCACTAAAAAGCCATAAAAAAGCTACAACAGACATACCTGCTCCTGCTGTTACTCCTATTGTCTCTGGTGCCGCTAGAGGATTCCGAATCAGACCTTGGAGAATTCCCCCTGCGACGGCTAACCCCATACCGACTAACATAGAAACGACTATTCTTGGTAGTCTAAATTGATAGACGACGAGTTGTTGCAGTTCTGTCCCTCCACCAAATAATAGATTCACTACTGTTAATGGGTCAATCTTAACATCTCCTAGACCAATACTTACAATAAAAGTAGTCAAGGTAATAATGGCGAGTATCACTAATTTTACAAGGGCATTTTGGTCTAAAAGCATGGAGATCTTATCCCTGTTTATGCGAAAACTTCGATATCCTTTCATCCTTTATGAACCCCCTTGCGTGCAATATATATAAAATATGGTGTTCCTATAAGAGCTGTCATTACTCCTACTGGTACTTCTTGAGGCATAACAATATATCTGGCACCTATATCTGCTGCTAATAAAAGAATACCTCCTAAAAGGCCTGCAAATGGCACTAGCCATCGATGATCGGTACCTATCAATCGGCGGGCAATATGAGGAATTATAATACCAATAAAACCAATTGGACCAGCAACTGCAACAGATCCCCCTGCAAGTAGTATGGCAATAATCCCAACAGTTATCTTTAACAGTCCAACTTTAAGCCCCAGACCTTTGGCTACATCATCTCCCATAGCAATTACATTCATCATTGGAGCTACAATTAGAGCTAATACCCATCCAATCACTAAATAAGGAAATACGGAAGCTAATATTTCAAGCTTACGTCCTTGAACCGATCCAGATAGCCAAAATAGTGCTTGATCCAGAGCAGCTTCATTTGTCGTTAATATCCCTTGAGTAAAAGAGGAAAATAAAGCTGTTAGTGCTGCTCCTGCGAGTGTTAATTGCATTGGTGTTAACCCTTGCCTGCCTATTCCTCCAACAAAATAAACGGTTAGTGCCGCAATCGTTGCACCTAAAAAGGATACCCAAGTAAATATACTGAGACTTGAGACCTGAAAGAAAGTAAGCACAGACACTACAGCAAAGCTTGCTCCTGCATTTATCCCTAATATACCTGGCTCAGCTAGCGGGTTTTTTGTCAGAGTTTGCATATATACACCTGCTATAGCAAGAGAAGCACCTATACTCGCAGCAATTAATGCTCTTGGCAAACGAACAGTTTGAATGATTAAGTGTTCGTTACTTCCATCAAAATTTGTAAAAGCCTCATAAGCCAATTGTACAGATGTATTCGTGTATCCAAAGACGATACTCATCCCAATTAATAGAATAAGAAAAATTGCAGTAACTACTAACTTTGATATTCTTGGCAAATCAAATATTCCATTCATTTTCGTCATCCATCCTAAATATTAGATATTGATAGTGTAGAAGATATTAAAATTGTAGTCAATAATAGTGAGAATCATTTTCAATTTTCTATTGACAGTATTTTCATCTTAATTTAAGATAGTGATTGATAGCTGATAATGATTATCAACATCAATTATTTTAGAAAATTTGGGGGTACAGGAATGAAGGGTAAATTATGGTCATTATTATCAATCTTTGCAATCTTATCACTTTTTGTGTTAGCAGCTTGCGGAAACACAAATGAGAAGACTTCAAAGGAAGAAGCAAAAACACCAAAACCTGAAGCTACAAGCTATTCAGTAGAACATGCGATGGGGACAACGGAAATCCCAGCAACTCCAGAACGTGTAGTTATTTTAACTAATGAAGGAACAGAAGCATTATTAGCACTAGGAGTTAAGCCTGTTGGAGCTGTAATGTCATGGGATCAAGATCCTTGGTATGAACACATCAGCGCTGAAATGGACGGCGTTGAGGTTGTTGGAGATGAAATGGAAGTAAATATTGAGAAAATTGCTGAGTTAAAGCCGGATTTAATTATCGGAAATAAAGTTCGTCAAGAAGCAATGTACGATAAATTAAAAGCGATTGCTCCAACTGTTTTTTCTGACGACCTTGCAGGTGATTGGAAAATTAACTTTGAACTATATGCAAAAGCACTAAATTTAACTGAAAAAGGTCAAGAAGTAATAGCAGAGTATGACAATAAAGTAGAAGAAGTAAAAGCTAAGCTTGGAGATAAAGTTAACCAAGAGATTTCAGTTGTTCGCTTTAGCTCTCGCCCTACTCGTATTTACTACACAGATTCTTTCTCAGGTGTTGTATTTGACCAACTTGGATTTAAGCGCGCAGAACACCAAGCAAAATTATTTACTAAAGACAATAAAATGGGGAATTTCGCGGTTGAAGTAGATAAAGAATTAATTCCTGAAATGGATGCAGATGTATTATTCTACTTTACATATGCAGATTCTCAAGCGGTTGAAGATGAATGGACAAATGATCCACTTTGGAAAAACCTAACAGCTGTTAAAGAAGGTAATGCTCACAAAGTAAGTGATATCATCTGGAATACAGCTGGTGGAGTTAAAGCAGCTAATATTATGTTAGATGACATTGAAAAGATTTTCACTGAAAAATAAGTTATATGTAAAGGAAAAAGTCAGGTAGCCTGAAGAAGATGATCTCTGTATTGAACAGAGGTCATCTTTTTTAAGTTTCATTGATACATATAATAATTGTAGCAGGTCATATACTGTTATCTTTTCCAAAATTTAATCCGGAAATAAGCGTACATATACTCTATATTCAAATGAATTATGTACTTAATTGATATTTTATAAACCGTATCACAAATAGAAATCACTCTTTAATTGGTGAGTTATGTATATATTCAAAATGTCTATCCTTTCCGGAAGTCAATTTGTAAATGGATGACGATTCCATTAATCTAAAGTATAATTCATTATAAAAAGGCTGATAGGACGTGAGTATAGATGAAAAAAATAACGGTTGAAGATTTAGTCCAGAAGTTTTCATTGAAAGTGCTGACTGGTGAAGATCAACTTCAAAAAGTGATTACACAGCCAAGAGTGCATCGTCCAGGCCTGGAATTTGTCGGCCATTTTGATTTTTTTCCTACAGAGCAGGTTCAAATTTTGGGGAGAAAAGAAGTTACCTATTTACATAAATTAAGCCATGAAGAACGTAAACTTCGAATTGGTAATATTGTTCACTATCATCCGCCATGTTTTATTGCAACAACTGGTGAAGAAGATCTTACATATTTAATTCATCATTGTGCAGAGCAGGAAATCCCTTTGTTAATAACGAGTAAGCCTCAGATAACTTCAGAGTTCATCCCTAGATTGGATGGGTATTTAACAAAAGAATTGGCACCCGAAATGGCGATACACGGAGTTTGTATGAATGTGTCTGGCATTGGGATATTAATTCGTGGAAGCTCAGGAGTAGGGAAAAGCGAGACAGCACATACATTAATTCGCCGGGGACACCGGCTGGTTGCCGATGATATCGTTGTTTTAAAGAGGCTTAGCCCACAAACGATTCTAGGCACACATGATGAGAAAACTAAAGAGTTCTTGGCCCTTCGTAGTATTGGATTACTGAATGTAGTTCGCTTATACGGTCGTAAGGCATTTCAAGATGAAACACGAATTACTCTTGATATCCATTTAACGAAGTGGGAAAAGGATGCCTTGTATAATGAGTTGGAACAGGAATTTCACTATACTGACTATATGGGTGTGAAAATTCCTTCTATAGAAATTCAGCTTCAGCCCGGACGTGATGTGGCAGGGTTAATTGAGGTAGCTGCAAATAATTGGTATTTAAAGGAGCAGGGATACAGCGCAGCAGAGGAGTTTATGCGCAGGATTGAGGCTGATATTACGAAATCTGACATGTAAATAGAAGGCGATTAAGTTAAAATCTCTATTTATGACTATTCAATCGGTGACTTTCTAGTAATACTTCTTTTTGCGGTTATAGAAAAGGCAGTAAGAAATAAAATTTGGATGATAACTGTCATCTTTTCATGTGACACCTTTTATAGGTGTCTTTTTTATTCTCATTATCTTAGTAGGTACGGTGCACTGTATTATAAATAGATAAAAAACAACTATAAATATATGTAAAAATCGAAAAATCCCTACCCTCTTGAAGACAGGTGGGATTTAGATTTTTTCCATGTGCCTCTACTTATTTATTAATGTTTGCAGCTTTAATTATTTTATCCTGATAAGCCTTTGTTGCAAGTATGGCTAGCATTAATAGAAATTCAGATATATTATGTGGGGCATCAGTTTTTAAAAGTAAGTTGATTATGGGTATTATCCCCATAGATAAAATCCCTACAAAATACCAGGGCCATTTCTGTTTCCACCAAATAATAATCGATGTTACCAATAGCATGATTGATATACCTATTATCATAATAGGAGGGCCGTCTGCTCCTTCTCCTTTTTTATAGCTTAAAACTCCATTATTCCAAGCAGGTTCTAAAGAGATAACAGGTACTATTGTGATTAGTTCGAAGATAATCAAACAAAGTGTAAGTAATATCATGAGCCACTTTACTATTCTTTTTTTTGCCCACTGTAAATTTGCATTTACCAGGGTGTGCCAGGCAAACAGTACGAGTAAGGGGGTAACAAAAGCATGCAACCAATATCGCATTTGATTTAATATTCTAAGTAATTCTCCTTCTCCCAAATATTTTCCGAGTGCCAGAATTCCGTTATCATAGAGTAATGCCAAAATAACAATTAGGATAACATTACTAATGTTAATCCAACCGCGATGTTTAGCTAAAAGGATACCTATGATAAATATAATAATGTAAGCTATGGAAAGTAAGAAATAGATGGCTGTATCCATAAACTGCTGACCTTCTTTCACTTCTATTTAGAGAGAAACAAATTTAAAGTTTTCTTAGTATATATGTCTACCCTGATTTTATCCGAAAATCACAATATAGTTACGATAGTTCATTGAACTATTAGGAGGTAAAAGTAAAGTAAGAGCACGTACACTTTAAAAAATCCAGCTATTTGAGGGCAGAAATATTTATTAAACGTTAGTTAGATTTATAACCAGTCACATAATGTAAGTAATGAAGGCATTGTGATTTGAAGAGAATGGGCTTCCACTGCTATGATATTTAAAAAGTATAAATTAAAAAGTCGGGGTAAAGAAAAATGAATGAGTATAACAATCATTTCAAAGAGGAAGTTGTAACAGCTGAAGTAGAAGATATTGAAAGCATGCTTTTATTAAATGATAAAATTTATCCAAAAGAGTGGCATGTGTCTCCTGAGTATATTAAGGAAATTATGCTTAGGAATCCTAATATTTATAAAATTTTTAAAACTCCTGTTGGAGTAAAAGGAATATATGGACTATTTCCTTTGAACAAAACGGATTATACTGCTGTATTGGAAGGAAAGATAGAAGAAACTGAGATTGGACAATATCTTCTTGACTACATTAATCCAACAACTGTATACCTTTATCTTGTTACGATAATAGTTGATATTGACGATGCCCGCAGAAAAGAATACGCAAGTAAGATCATAAAAGATATCCCTTTGGAATTAAAGCGTCTTAAAGAAAAAGGAATCGATATAAAAGAGATTGGTGCCTTCGCAGTCAGCCCAGAAGGAGAAAAGATTTTACCTAAAATTGGATTTGTTCATTTAGGAGAAAAATTAATGCTTAATGATATGGAATACCCGGTATTTAGAGCAAAACCAGAGGATATCATTGATAAAATAAAAGTTTAAATTATATAGTTAAGAAGAATTAAAGCACTTAATCATTAGTTATTCTTAAAAATAGAATAATATTGAAACATTAAAGCGATGCAATTTCCTTGTGAAATGCATTGCTTTTTAATTTATCCCAGCCTTAACGGGCAGTAA
>NZ_BCVG01000011.1 GCF_001591625.1 Metabacillus fastidiosus NBRC 101226 | reverse complement strand
GTGTTCTATTGCCCGTTAAGGCTGGGATAAATATAATTTTGAAGAAGACTGGAGCTGATTATATGAAATGTCCGACGTGTCAGCATAATGGAACGAGGGTCCTTGATTCAAGACCCGTGGATGAAGGCAGAGCTATTCGCAGGCGTCGCGAATGTGAAGAATGTCAATATAGATTTACAACTTTTGAGAAGTTTGAAGAGATTCCTTTAATTGTCGTGAAAAAAGATGGAACGAGAGAAGAATTTAGCCGTGATAAAGTACTGAGGGGACTTATTCGAGCATGTGAGAAAAGACCTGTTCCTTTGCAAACATTAGAGAATATTGTGCATGATATTGAAAAAGAACTTAGAAATCAAGGGATTTCTGAAGTAAATAGTGAACATATTGGTGAAATGGTTATGGATCGACTCGCTAGCATAGATGAAGTAGCATATGTTCGTTTTGCCTCTGTTTACCGTCAATTTAAGGACATAAATGTTTTTATAGAGGAATTGTCGGATTTGATAAAAAAAGTGAGGTAAAATGATGGAGCAGCATTGGAAGGGACTACTTGCTATCGATCGGTATGTCGCTAGGAGCAGCGGCATATTACAAGAGTTAGATCGTAAAATACTAACTCTCTTATATCAGCCTTTAATCGGTTCTTTTGCTTATAGCCTCTATATGACATTATGGAGTGAATTAGAGCAGGATCGATTATGGGGAGAGGAAACATCTCATCACAGTTTAATAGCAATTATGCAAATGAATCTGCATGATATTTATAAAGAACGGTTGAAGCTTGAGGGAATTGGTCTATTAAAGACATATGTAGATGATCAAAAAGAAGTCAGAACCTATATATATGAACTTCAAACACCTCTAAAACCAGATGATTTTTTCCAAGACGGTATTCTTAATATATATTTATATAACAGAGTCGGAAACAGTAAATATCAGCAATTGAGACGGTTTTTTTCAGATATACAAATAGAAAAAAATATGAAGGAAGTAACGAGATCATTTACCGAAATCTTTGAATCTGTCCATCCTTCTGAAATGGTTTCACGTGTATCCGATGAGACAGTGGAAAATCTAATACTGAATAGTAACTATGAATATATGACTTCAAATAAGTTATCAACATTGGAATTAAAAGAGGAAGTATTCGATTTTGAATTGCTATTTTCTGGTTTATCAGAAGCGATTATTCCGCAAAAATCAATTACAAAAGCAGTAAAGGAAACAATTGTGAAACTATCCCATTTATATGGTATCGATGCAATTGAAATGAAAAATATTTTAATGAATGCAATAGAATCAGATGATTCTATTAATATTGAACAGCTTAGAAAAGCTGCAAGAGACTGGTATCAGTTCCAATATGGTGATCATTTACCGACTTTATGTGACAAAATACAGCCGTTAAACTTAAGAACGATGCAGGAAAAGAAAGAACGTTCACAGGAAGAGGAGCTTATTTATCAGCTCGAAAAAATATCTCCAAGACAGTTTTTGAAAGATGTTTCAGATGGGACTGAGCCATCTGCTGCTGATTTGAAAATTATTGAAGAAGTGATGTTTCAGCAGAAGCTCGAACCAGGTGTTGTAAATGTTTTAATTTATTATGTTATGTTACAGACAAATATGAAGCTAACGAGATCATACGTCCAAAAAATAGCAAGCCACTGGGCTAGGCTGAAATTGAAAACAGTGCAAGAGGCGATGGAGCTTGCGAAAAAATTGGCTTCAGAGCAAGAAACAAAGGTGAATAACAGCAAGAAGAAACGAGTAGTAAGAAAAGAGATACTGCCAGATTGGCTGGCAGAGGATAAGGCTACTGGTGAAAAAGAAGAAGCTAAGCTTAATAATGAACAATTTGAAGCGGAAAAGAAGAAGTTGCTTGAGAGAATTAAAAATTATAAAAATAAAGCGCAAGAAGGACAGTAAAGTGAGGTGTGGATAAATTGGAGCATATGAGCCGTTCCTTTCAAAATTTAACTAATCGACCTGGTTTTAAAGAACGTTTCTACGGTTTAAGGAAGCAAGTTACTACTCATAAAGATGTACAAGCTTTTTTACAGGCAAATAGGGATATTATTGATGATAATATGATTGACCGCAGCTTAATGAAACTGCATGAGTTTATTGACCAAAGTAAGAACTGTGAGGACTGTCCGTCATTATCAGAATGTAAAAATCTTATCCAGGGCTATTATCCTAAATTAATCATTCAAGGAAAATCAATCGATCTGCAATATGATAAATGTATTACAAAAGAAAAATACGATGAACGTAAAAAGCATGAATCATTAATAAAAAGCATGTATATACCAAAAGATATTTTGAATGCTCAATTTGATACGATTGATTTTGAGATGAATGAACCTAGCCGCCTGCAGGCAATTAAATATGCACAGGATTTCGTAGAGCAATATAATAATGGGAAAAACCCGAAAGCTCTTTATTTTTACGGTCCATTTGGGGTTGGGAAAACGTATATTTTAGGAGCTATTGCAAATGAACTTGCTACTCATCGTGTTGCATCGATGCTAGTATATGTTCCAGAATTTATGAGAGAGTTAAAAGGGTCTTTCCAAGATAATTCCATTGATGACAAGCTGGATGCGGTTAAGAAAATTCCTGTTTTAATGCTTGATGATCTCGGTGCTGAATCAATGTCAAGCTGGATGAGAGATGATATATTAGGTACAATCCTCCAATATCGAATGCTTGAAAACCTTCCTACTTTTTTCTCTTCGAATTTTAATTTTGAACAATTACAGCATCATCTTGCCTTTTCACAGCGAGGAGAAGAAGAGCAGGTAAAAGCAGCTAGAATAATGGAAAGAATTAAACATATGGTAATACAAATAGAGATAAAAGGGAAAAATAGGCGTAGTTAATAAATAGACCTGACAATGTTTGTCAGGTCTATTTGTCAAAATCAAAATTGTACTTCTAAATGCTTTCATCCTCTCATATTTATTCAATGAGGTGTTCGCAAATAGGGGGGACAAATATGTTTGAAATTTTATTTGAGTCTCCGAAAGAGGCGGAAACGATTTGTTCAATTTTTCGTTCAATATGTAAAGAGAATCAAATGAAAATTAACCAAGATGATCCAGAGAGCATTCAACTCCTCTCTAAAAAATGGGATGAGTCTGTTGAACAATTAATCATTAGGGGCATCATACATTATATTATTGAACATAAAGAACAAGAAGTGATGCTTTCTATTATTCAAACTCATTTCTATTTTGAAGATCATGAAGAACAGCAGCAAATTTTACATATTGCACAATCTATTATTGAAGGAGATCGTTCTGAAATTCCGCAAATTCAGAAATTTCAACATCGTGAGACATATTTAAAAGAAGCATTACAGCAATTTTTACGCCCAAATTTATCCTTTTCCTTTCACTCTTTTTTTACATTTAGATTGCAAGAGTATTTAAAACGTCTGCAAAGGTATGTAGAAGTTGCCATTGAAGAGTACAAGCTTGAACAAGAATACCAAAATTTTATTCAAACGTTAAGGGATTACATTACGGTAACAGCAAGTAAGCTGGATGCTGTAAAGATTCATCATGATGAGCAATTTACGATTTATAATCGCGCAGGTATAGAAATGTCTGAAAATGAATTAAAGCAATATATCGATACTAGTTTTATTAAAAAACAGCCTCATATGTACATAGACTGTGAGCTGCTTGCACCTCTCGTATGTATATCACCGAAAAAAATTATATTATACACAGATGAGCCGGATGCCGGTATGAATCAGACGATTCAAAATATTTTCCAGGAGCGTGTACAAATTTTCCCGAAATCACAATCGTTAAATAATTAAATGAATCTTGATTTTCTAATTTAATAGGTCTATAATACGAGTAAATTTAACAATTTATCTGTAATGATGAGGACATGAGTTCGTTATCACGGTTCCCAGAGAGGGGAGGAATAGCTGTGACCTTCCTAACACGAATAATGATCTTACCACCTCTAAACTTCAGTTGTGAACAGGTTCACCCTAATTAATAGCTGACGGTTAATCCCGTTATCGAATTGAAAGCCATACCGGAAATGTACACAGTACATAGGAATTTGAATTGCCAAGCTCGCAAAGAAACTCGCCGCTCATTTTCATCGCACAAGAGGCGAAGGAGGAGTAAGAAGGTCGAGGAAGCGACGGAAATTCAAACCGGAGTGTACATATTGTGTACATGAGGATTTGAATTGACAGAGCTGACGAAGAGATCGCTGCTTATCTTCATCGCACAAGAGGCGAAGGAGGAGCAAGAAGGTCGAGGAAGCGACGGAAACTCAAACCGGAGTGTACGTATTGTGTACATGAGGACTTGAATGGACAGAGCTGACGAAGAGATTCGCCGCTCATCATTCGCCGGATGGGAAATAGGGTGGAACCACGATCCATTATACTAGTTTATTAACTCGTCCCTTTTTTAGGGGCGAGTTTTATTTATTTTTAAAAGAAAATAATAAGGAGTGAAAAGGGATGTCAGATGTTATAAAAATTACTTTTCCTGACGGAGCTGTAAAGGAGTTTTCACAAGGAACGACAACAGAGGATATCGCGGCATCGATTAGCCCGGGTTTAAAGAAAAAAGCACTTGCTGGGAAAATAAATGGAACACTTATTGACTTGCGTGCGCCGATTAAAGAAGATGGAGCAATCGAAATTGTAACACAGGATAGTGAAGAAGCACTTGAGATCATGCGTCATAGTACTGCACACTTAATGGCACAAGCGATTAAGCGGATTTATAAAGATGTAGATGTAAAGCTTGGAATCGGTCCGGTTATTGAAAATGGTTTTTACTATGATGTAGATATGGAAAACCCAATTTCAGCTGAGGATCTTCCTGTAATTGAAAAAGAAATGAAAAAAATTGTGAGCGAAAATCTTGATATCGTTCGTGAGGAAGTAAGCCGTGAAGAGGCAGATCGCCGTTTTAAAGAAATCAATGATCCTTTAAAAATTGAACTTCTTGAAGCGATTCCAGAAGGAGAAGAAGTATCGATTTATACACAAGGTGAGTTTTTCGATTTATGTCGCGGAATTCATTTGCCGTCAACAGGGAAAATTAAAGAATTCAAATTATTAAGTGTTGCTGGTGCTTACTGGCGCGGTGACAGCAAAAATAAAATGCTTCAGCGTATTTACGGTACAGCGTTCTTTAAGAAGAGTGATTTAGACGAGCATCTTCGATTATTAGAGGAAGCGAAAGAGCGTGATCATCGTAAAATCGGAAAAGAATTGAACTTATTTACAACTTCACAAAAAGTAGGACAAGGTTTACCGCTTTGGCTTCCAAAAGGAGCAACAATCCGCCGTATTATTGAAAGATATATCGTCGATAAAGAAGAAAAACTAGGCTACCAGCATGTGTACACACCTGTACTTGGAAGTGCAGAGCTTTATAAAACTTCAGGCCACTATGATCATTACCAGGATGATATGTTCCCATCTATGCAAATGGATAACGAAGAGCTTTTCCTTCGTCCAATGAACTGTCCGCATCATATGATGGTTTACAGTAATGATATTCATAGTTACCGTGAGCTGCCGATTCGAATCGCAGAACTTGGTACGATGCACCGTTATGAAATGTCAGGTGCTTTAACAGGTTTACAGCGTGTTCGTGGAATGACATTAAATGATGCTCATATTTTCGTTCGTCCGGATCAAATTAAAGATGAATTTATGCGTGTTGTTCGTCTAATTGAAGAAGTATATAAAGATTTTGGTATTGAAAAGTATTCATTCCGTCTATCTTATCGTGATCCGGAAGATAAAGAGAAGTATTTTGATGATGATGAAATGTGGGAAAAGGCACAAACATTGTTAAAAGAAGCAATGGATGAGCTTGGTGTCGATTATTTTGAAGCGGAAGGCGAAGCAGCATTCTATGGTCCGAAGCTTGATGTTCAAGTTCGTACAGCGCTTGGAAAAGATGAAACACTTTCAACAGCACAGCTTGATTTCTTACTTCCAGAGCGCTTTGATTTAACATATATTGGTGAAGACGGCAAACAGCATCGTCCAGTCGTTATCCACCGCGGTGTTGTTTCTACAATGGAACGCTTTGTTGCATTCTTAATTGAGGAGTATAAAGGGGCATTCCCAACATGGCTTGCACCAGTTCAAGTACAAGTTATCCCAGTTTCACCAGCTATCCATCTTGATTATGCAAAGCAGGTGCAAGAGGACCTTCGTGCAGCTGGTATAAGAGTAGAGCTTGATGCGCGTGATGAGAAAATTGGTTATAAAATCCGTGAAGCACAAATTCAAAAGATACCGTATATGCTCGTTGTTGGAGATAATGAAATTGCTGAGAAAGCAGTAAACGTTCGTAAGTACGGAGAACAAAAATCAGAAACAGTTTCTTTTGAACAATTTTCAACTAATATTGTGGAAGAAGTAAGACGTTAAAGAGCAAATTACTGCCAATATTAAAAAAGATGTTGCAAGCTTTCCACATATTTGATAGAATAATTTTTGTATTTAAAAAGTATAAGCTTGAAATAAATTGTTTATCATGATATAATTCTCAAGGTAATTGAATAGTAAAATTATATTGCAAGCAGAGGCACCCGCTTCTCACCTGGTTGACACATCCGATTGTAGTTGGCAGGTTACGATTTAACATACTTTTCTTATTGTATATAATCGTAGTGTGGGTGTTTAATGCACCCACACTTTTTTTATTTGTTAAAACCTGAACACCGCTATGATGGAGCAAGGTAGGGAATGGGGCATTCTTTTTACGGTAAACTATTCAGTTTGTATAAAACCTTGGAGGTGGCTAATTATTAGCAAAGATATGATGGTAAATGACGGGATTCGTGCTCGTGAGGTTCGTCTGATTGGTGCAACTGGAGATCAACTTGGAATTCAAAGTCGACAAGAGGCATTAGAAATAGCTGCAAGAGCTAATCTTGATTTAGTTTTAGTAGCTCCAAACGCGAAGCCTCCTGTATGCCGTATTATGGATTACGGAAAATTCCGTTTTGAGCAACAGAAGAAAGATAAAGAAGCGCGTAAAAACCAAAAGGTTATTAATTTAAAGGAAGTTCGTTTAAGTCCTACAATTGATGAGCATGACTTTAATACAAAGCTTCGTAACGCTCGAAAGTTCCTTGAAAAAGGGGACAAAGTAAAAGCATCTATCCGCTTTAAAGGTCGTGCGATTACACATAAAGGAATCGGTCAAAAAGTACTGGATCGTTTTGCAGAAGAATGTATTGATTTAAGTACAATCGAATCTTCACCTAAGATGGACGGACGCAGCATGTTCTTAGTATTAGCACCTAAAAACGAAAAGTAAATTATTTAAGGAGGAATACCTTATGCCAAAAATGAAAACACATAGAGGCGCTGCTAAGCGTTTTAAAAAGACTGGAACTGGTAAATTAAAACGTTCACACGCTTACACAAGTCACTTATTTGCAAATAAATCTACAAAAGCGAAACGTAAATTACGTAAATCTACATTAGTTAGTAAAGGTGATTTCAAACGTATTCGTCATTTATTAGACAATCTTAAATAATCGGTAAAAAGTATTAGGAGGGAATTTATATGCCAAGAGTAAAAGGCGGTATCGTCTCACGCAGACGTCGTAAAAAAGTTCTTAAATTAGCAAAAGGTTATTTCGGTTCTAAACATAGATTATATAAAGTAGCAAACCAACAAGTAATGAAATCTTTCATGTATGCTTACCGTGACCGTCGTCAGAAAAAACGCGACTTCCGTAAGCTTTGGATTACTCGTATCAACGCAGCTGCTCGTATCAACGGTCTTTCTTACAGCCGTTTAATGCACGGATTAAAGCTTGCAGGTATCGAAGTAAACCGTAAAATGCTTGCTGACTTAGCTATCTCTGATGATAAAGCATTCGCACAATTAGCAGATGCTGCTAAAGCACAGATTAATAAATAATTGCAATTAGAAAGGGCTGACCGGTTAAAGGTCGGTCCTTTTTTTGTACAAAGGGGGACGAAATGATTTACTTATTTTTTTATTATTTACTCATTAATATATACAGCTTTATTAAGATGGCAGGGGATAAGAAGAAAGCGAAACGGCATGAATGGAGAGTTCCTGAAAGTGTGCTAATGTCATTGGGAGTATTCGGTGGTGCTTTAGGATTAATGTTAGCGATGAATGTATTCAGGCACAAAACGCAGCATGCTAAGTTTAAATATGGAGTTCCATTATTAGCGGTATTGCATGTTTGTATTTTATTATATTTAGTAAAATTGATTTGAAATGGAGAGGATGTCTTTTAGGACATCCTCTATTACATTAGTTAAAAGTGATTGGCTGTCCGCCGGCTTGATATGTTTGACCTATATCTGTAACAAAATTAGTTAATGTTTCAGTAACAATATTTATTTGTTCCAATGTTAATTCATCAGCAAGGAATTTTTTCTCGATTTCTGCTCTAGTCATCATAACATTGCTTAACCGTATTTCTCTTGCACTTAAAGCAGGATTAACATAAGAGAGATTTGTAATGGGCTTCGTAAAGTCGAGCAAAGCTTGTAAATTTTTTACTTCCTGCGGTGTATCATCTGTAACAATGAATTTAGCATCCGCCCATGCTCCGTGATCATAACTATTACCATTTCCACTATCTGTTAGGACAAGTTTTACTTCATTTGCACCAGTGATGTCGACCTGTACGAATTTTTGAGGAGTCGTATATTTCATTAAACCGCTATCGTATTTTTCTACTCCATCGACAAACACTTGAAAGACAATGGAAGAGCTTGAATTGTTGACAATATTTTGTTCAACTCCGACTGCTGATTCAAATAAATCATAATTTTTTCCTGTTACATCATAAACAATTGTTGATGTAGCATGTGTCCCGATCCCTTTTGCATATGAAACAGTGTTGTAGCCATTATTTAATTTAATCGTTTGTCCATGAATTGTTTTATCATTCTGTGTTTTGAGATATGTGTTTGTAACGGTTTTCCATTGCAGATCACTTGCATATGTGAAATTAGCTGCAACCTTTACTGGCAGTGTATATACTTGGTTATTTCCTGCTGCATCCGTTATTTCATACGTAATACTGTAATCTCCCATTTTCGCTGTATTTACCGTATTATTTATAACTTTTAATCGACTCGTAAGATCCTGTCCATTATAGGAAACAGCAGTTACATAATCCAGCGGCTGAAAGACTTGATTTTGTTTTAATGTAAGTACAGGTACATTTGAAATAATGACAGGTACATGTAAATTGATAGATGCCACACTACTCATCTCAGCTGCTTTCAGTTTACGGTCAAATGCTTTAATTTGATAAGATAAATTTGCAGCATCTCCAACCGTATTATCTATATATGAATTCTTATTTGTGTAACCGATGAGTTTTCCATCACGGTAAATTTCAAAGCCCATCATATCATTTTCAACACCGTTAGAATCTACTGTGATTTTTACACTGCCGTTTACTTTTTCAACAGACTTGATTTTACTTGTATATCCTTCTGCAAAGCCTGTTCCCTTATAGAGACGAGCATTTGTATCAGCATATTGGATCGCTAAATCAAGTTTTTTGTATTTAGCTGTATAGGCTAATGTTTCATCTGTTAAATTTATCCCCATACGATGGAGATAAGCACCTAAATCATAACCTGCAGCATCAGAACCTAATCTAGCCCAGCGGTCTCCAGGAGTATTTCCTGCTGTGAAATTCGTATCCCGCCCAGTTTTAAAAATATCTGTATAGAAATCATATCCAAAAGCAATTCTTAACTGCCACATGATTAAATGTGCTTCCCAGCCACCTACATTCACTTCACTATCTGGTCTTTTTTGGTAAGTGAATCCTAATGTTTTTCCAGATGTATAATAGTTAAAGAGGTTATTAAATATACTATCTGTTTCAATTCTAATTGACTGATTTGTTCTCTCTTGATTAGCTAGTGAGAAGATGTTATTTGTTAATTCAAGAAAACGTAAAGGTCCCATTTCCACAACGTGACCTGCTTCATGGAATACTCCCCATCCCAGATCTGTTCCAAAGAGAACACTCTCGGCATCATAGCCAATACCAATTAATCCGCCACCCGCATACATACCATCGGTTACTGCACGAGCGTGTAAACGGTTTTTAGGTATTTGATGCTTTGGATCTAGTGAATCTTCGCTATAGCCTAATAATTTATAATCATAAAGCATCATATCCTCCCAGGCATTAGCAGCTGCCTGAGGTTCTGTTGAGCCTTTAATAAATGAGTTGTAAGCATCGGTTGCTTTACCAGTGATAAGTGTGTGATCCGTAACAATTGTCGCTAAATTTGGGACAACAATGTTCCCATCTACATTTAATTTATCTAATTGCTGTTTATATTCTGTTAATTGCTGTTTATATTCCTCTGCATTCGTTTTTCCGCTGTAGTAAATAGGATATGTTTCCCCACCAGATTTAATTGAGATTCTTGGTGCATATTTTTGTTGGTTCGGTGTAGATTCATTTATAAAGTAAACACCGCCAGAGTAGGAATTTACAGGAGCAGTAATAGTATTCAAGCCTCTTTTTAATGAATAACTTGTTGATCTTTGCCCTTTGATATTCCAGTTTTGATCAAAGACAATGGAGGGCAGCGGGTCGCCCTCTGCTACATCTGCATTAATAATAAATGTTTCACCAGGTTTGTAATATAGACCGGTTGGAAGGAAACTTCCAAGTTGATAACATTGTTGTTTCACACTCCATGCATCATGTCTTGGATCACCTAATTGTTCGAGTGTGATAATACTATTTTCATATTCCTTAGATAACTCCGGGTTATTTAATATTTCTCTAGCTGTACGGAGGGTCTGCTCATATGCTGTTTTCATTGGGTGATTAGGAAGTAATTTTTCTAATTCACTAATCGCTTTTTCAGAATTATATTCAGCTGACAGCTTCGTATTTGTTAAGTCTATGAAAATTTTAGAAATTGAATCTGTTAAAATATCCGTTTTATAAAAGGCAACTTCTGCTGCGCTTGCCCAGTCTTGATGAGCTTCTTTGAACACAAATTTAACGCGTTTTGCTGTCACTTCATTAAATTTATACTCCATTACATTGCCGCTCACTGTACTATGTGAGCCTATTCCAACGAGTTTGTAATCGTCGCCGCTATCAGACTGTGAAGCATAAATTTCAAATGCTTTCGGATAGCCTTTTCCTTTAGCACCATCTTGTCTCGTTGCATATGTCATGCGGTTAATCGCTTGCGGCTCTTTAAATGTTACTTCAAATTGATTTTTAAATGTCGTGCTGTTTGGTCTGCTTGTTTCCCAATGAGTCGTTAAATTTCCATCAATCGCATTGGTAATTACGCTATTTCCGTATGTACCACCATTATTCTTAATAGAAAGGATACTTGTCTGTGGTACTTTAAATGCTTGATTGTATGCTTCTAAATGGGCAGCTTGTATTTGAAAATTAGATACAAGTATTTCTGAATTTTGCTGAACTTCTGCTGCATGTACAATCTGATCTGACTTGTGCAAAACATTTGGCATTCCTGTTATACTGAGTGTACTTGCCAGTAAAACAGCCGATAAAATCATTTTCTTCTTTTTCAATAAAAACACCTTCTTTATGTATGAATATAGTACATGTAGTTTATCGGGATAGAAATCTATATATGAATAGGTATTTTCACCCTTTTTGGGAAGGATTTTCTATCGGTTCTTTTTGCTTTTTATTCATATGAAAAATTCCTCAAACATGATAATTACTTATTTAAAAAACGATGTAAAAGTACTGATATTATTGAAAAATTACCCATATTAAGATTTGGATATATAGGAAAAGAGCTGAGGCTTCACACCATCAGCTCTTATTTTTTTGCTCTTGTTCCTGTTTTTTGAGGAGAAACTCTTTAACTGGACTTTTCCATTCTATTTTAGCATATGGATATTCCAATTTTAGCCGGTCTTGTATATAGTTAAAATCAAAGATTGAAAATCCATTTAATTTATTTTCCGTCTTTGGCCAAATGAAAATGGATACAACTTCAAAGGACTGGCTCGTTGTTCCTAAATATTTTTCACCTTCGAATAAAACCCCTCTATATGTGAGTGTAAAGTTTTTTCTTACATTTTCTTTATCATCAAGCAAATAAAATTCCTTCTGTTCATGTGCAAGTTCTAATTTTCGTTTAGGATTGAATAAATACTTAAATAAGGAATATATAAGGAAAAAGAAAAGTGCAATTAGAACAATTCGAATGAACACGACAATCATAGAAGCACACCTCCGAGTCATTTTTATATCAAAACTAGCAATGATAATATATGTGTTCAATGCTTATATACGGATGAAGGTAGAATAGGTTTCAAAAATTTCATCATTTGTTATAATTTTATTAAGTAGTACATTTAAATAATTAGGAGAGCTGTAATGAATTTTAATAAATTATTTGCGATGCAGAAAGAATTAGATGAAAAGATTTTAAATCAGCATAAATTACATAATGAAAATTTAACTAGCAGAAAAATACTTGCACTTTTAGTGGAAGTAGGGGAGCTTGCTAATGAGACGAGATGCTTTAAATTTTGGAGCTTAAAGGCTGCTGCCCCGGTAGAAACGATTTTGGAAGAATATGTAGATGGGGTACATTTCATCCTCTCATTAGGACTTGATTTAGATGTAGGGAATGAAATAGAGTTAACACCGCTTGCAAATGAGCATTCAGTTAATGAACAATTTTTACAAGTGTATCGCGCAATTGCGGATTTTGAAAAAAATCAAACGAAGGATGCGTACATAACATTATTTCAAGAGTATATACATTTAGGAAGTGTGCTTGGCTTTTCAGCGGAACAAATTGAAAAAGCGTACGTCTCAAAAAATGAAATTAATCATCAGAGACAGGAGCAAGGTTATTAATTGCTTAACTTGTTTAATATAATAGAGTAGACGAAGCTAAGAAGGGAGCAATAAAATGACTAAATTAGACGAAACATTAACAATGTTAAAGGATTTAACAGATGCTAAAGGGATAGCGGGTAATGAACGTGAAGTAAGAGAAGTAATGACGAGATACATAAAGGATTATTCCGATGAAATTTTCAGTGATGGTTTAGGAAGCTTAATTGCTAAAAAGACTGGTAAGGAAGATGGTCCAAAAATTATGATTGCGGGCCACTTGGACGAAGTAGGATTTATGGTAACACAGATTGATGATAAAGGATTTATTCGTTTTCAAACAGTTGGCGGCTGGTGGTCACAAGTAATGCTTGCCCAACGTGTAACGATTGTAACGAATAAAGGGGATGTAACAGGTGTAATCGGCTCGAAACCCCCACATATTTTACCGCCTGAAGCGAGAAAGAAGCCGGTAGAAATTAAAGATATGTTTATTGATATTGGTGCATCAAGCAAAGAGGAAGCACTTGAATTTGGTGTAACACCAGGTGATCAAATCGTCCCTTATTTCGAATTTACTGTAATGAAAAATGAGAAGATGCTTTTAGCAAAAGCGTGGGATAATCGGATTGGCTGTGCTATTGCTATTGATGTATTAAAAAATTTAAAAGGAACAGATCATCCGAATGTCGTTTACGGTGTCGGTACAGTTCAGGAAGAGGTTGGATTAAGGGGAGCAAGAACATCTGCAAACTTAATTAAGCCTGATATTGCATTTGGTGTGGATGTCGGAATTGCTGGTGATACTCCTGGAGTAACGGAAAAAGAAGCGATGGGCAAAATGGGAAAAGGTCCGCAAATTGTTTTATATGATGCTTCTATGGTGTCCCATAAAGGATTGCGTGATTTTGTTACAAATACTGCTGATGAGCTTGAAATTCCTTATCAATTTGAATCAATGCCTGGCGGAGGAACAGATTCCGGTGCAATTCACTTATCAACAAATGGGGTTCCGACGCTATCTATTACGATTGCAACACGCTATATTCACTCCCATTCGTCCATGCTTCACCGCGATGATTATGAAAACACAGTGAAGCTGATTACAGAATTAGTGAAACGTTTAGATACGGAAAAAGTAAAAGAAATTACGTTTAATTAATTGGAAAGAGGCTGACCGAGCGCCAGCCTCTTTCTTAATGCTGTTTTAGACCTTGTTCCAACGTTTGCAGCATTTCCTGTTTGTCTTGCTCATTTGCATTTTGCCAAATTACTTCAAAAAGAACACCTAAGCCCGGAAGCATTTTTTCTTCGCCACTTTGAATCGCATCAACGATAGTCTCTTGTAATTGTGCCTGGTTGTTTCCTGAAACATTTTCTCTAATTGCATGTCTTAAATTTAAATTCATCCTGCACACTCCTTTTAAAATGAGAAGAATTTTTCCATTAATAGAATTTGTTAATTTATAAATTATTATGTATGATGAAAGAAAATTGGAATGTGTTAAAGGGAGTATAGAAGTGAATCGAATTGAATCAGTAAAAAACCCAAAAGTAAAGCAGTGGAAGAAACTGCATACAAAAAAAGAACGTGAAGCAACAAAAACATTTTTAATTGAAGGATTTCATCTTGTAGAAGAAGCATTAAAAAAAGAAGAGGTTATTAAAGAGCTAATTGTTTCAGAGGAAGTTTCCATACCGGCAAGTTTAAATGTTGATAATATACCTCTTACGCTCGTAACAAAAGATGTGATGAAAGCAATTAGTGAGACGGAAGCACCACAGGGAGTTATTGCTCTTTGTAGGGAGCAGGACTATTCGTTTGATGAATCATGGAAAAAAGTTCTGTTCATTGATGCGATCCAAGATCCAGGAAATTTAGGAACGATCATTCGAACAGCTGACGCGGCTGGAATGGATGGTATTGTTCTCGGTGAGGGAACAGTTGATTTATATAATTCAAAGGTTATCCGTTCAAGCCAAGGATCTATTTTTCATTTACCGATAAGCAAAGGAAATTTATTAGAATTATTAAATGTATATAAAGAGAGAAATATACCGGTTTACGGAACATCTTTACAAAATGGTCAGCCGCATAAAGAAATTGAACCCGCTGATTCCTTCGTTTTAATAATTGGTAATGAAGGAAGCGGTGTTGATAAAGATTTGTTAGAAAAAACCGATAAAAACTTATATATTCCGATCTATGGAAGTGCCGAGTCATTAAATGTCGGAATTGCAGCTGGGATTCTTCTTTATCATTTACGCGGATGATGTTGCAGGAACAAAAGCTTTTCATTATAATAAAATAGAAATTACATAATGAAGAAAACGATGACAGAGCATAGTAATTTACGAAGATGCGTTAACAGGGAGAAATGCCTTAGACTGAAAGCATTTTATCGTAATCAGTAAATGAATTCATCTCTCGAGTTGACACTTGGACCGTTTAATATTTTAAGCGTAAAGGTGTTCCGGTTTTTACCGTTATAAAAATGAAGTGAGCAGTCGCAGTAAATATTAGCCGGCTGTTAACAAGGGTGGTAACGCGATAACAACTCGTCCCTTTTTTGGGGCGGGTTTTTTATTTTGTTATAAATACAGTATACACATTGAAGGGAATATCGTAATTTGTATGATATCCAGCTCCAGTGCCTAGCCCCTCGAGCTTGTCGGGGCTGTTCAAGGCACTTGTGCTTTTAAATTAAAAGGAGGATTAGAAATGCAGGAGCAATTAAAAACACTTCAGGCTGAAGCACTTGAAAAAGTGAATCAAGCCGAAGATTTAAAAGGACTTAATGACATTCGTGTCGCCTATTTAGGTAAAAAAGGACCAATTACAGAAGTTTTACGTGGAATGGGGAAGCTTTCTGCTGAAGAGCGCCCGGTAATGGGAGCACTTGCAAATGAAGTGCGTGAAGCAATTGCAACAGCCATCACAGAAAAACAGGAGAATTTTGAAAAAGAAGTAATTGAAAAAAAGCTTGCTTCAGAAACAATTGACGTCACATTGCCAGGAAGACCAGTAAAAATCGGTAATCATCATCCTTTAACAGCAGTTGTAGAGGAAATTGAAGATTTATTTTTAGGAATGGGCTATCAAATTGCAGAAGGTCCTGAAGTAGAAACAGATTATTATAATTTTGAAGCATTAAACTTACCGAAAGGACATCCGGCTCGTGATATGCAAGATTCCTTCTATATTACGGATGAGATTTTGCTTCGTACACAAACATCTACTGTACAACCGAGAACTTTAGAAAAATTAAAAGGGCAAGGCCCAGTTAAAATTATTTGTCCTGGTAAAGTGTATCGCCGTGATGATGATGATGCGACACATTCACATCAATTTACACAAATCGAGGGACTTGTCGTTGATGAAAATGTTCACATGAGCGATTTAAAAGGAACGCTTGAAGTATTTGCGAAGAAAATGTTCGGTGAAGAACGTGAAATTCGTCTTCGTCCTAGCTTCTTCCCATTTACAGAGCCATCTGTTGAAGTCGATGTTTCCTGTTTTAAATGCGGAGGCAAAGGATGTAACGTTTGTAAGAAAACTGGCTGGATTGAAATTTTAGGTGCTGGGATGGTTCACCCGAATGTACTTGAAATGGCCGGCTTTGATTCGAAAAAATACAGCGGTTTCGCGTTCGGTATGGGTCCTGAGCGAATTGCGATGTTAAAATACGGAATTGATGATATTCGTCATTTCTATACAGATGATATTCGTTTCTTAAAACAATTTAAACGAGCTTAAAAAGGAGGGTGCTAACATGTTTGTTTCATATAAATGGTTAGAAGAATATGTTGATTTATCCGGGATTACTTCAGAAGAGCTTGCTGAGAAAATTACTCGCAGCGGGATTGAAGTAGAAGGAGTAGAAATTTTAAATGATGGTATGAAAGGTGTTGTCATCGGTCATGTCGTAGAGCGTGAACAACACCCGAATGCAGATAAACTGAATAAATGCCAAGTTGATCTAGGTGAAGGAAATGTTGTTCAAATTATTTGCGGTGCAGCGAATGTAGATAAAGGTCAAAAAGTAGCTGTAGCAACAGTTGGCGCTGTTTTACCAGGTAATTTTAAAATTAAAAAGGCAAAGCTTCGCGGGGAAGAATCAAATGGAATGATCTGTTCTCTTACAGAGCTTGGTGTGGAATCAAAATTAGTTGCAAAAGAATATTCAGAAGGTATATTTGTTTTTCCAAGTGATACGGAAGTCGGTACAGATGCATTAGAACAATTAGGTCTGGATGACCATGTTCTTGAATTAGGACTAACACCGAACCGTTCCGACTGTTTAAGTATGCTTGGTGTTGCATATGAAGTGGCAGCGATCTTGGGAAGAGATGTTATTTATCCTGAAATTTCTTATGAGACAGCATCAGAGAAAGCTTCTGACTATATTCAAGTAAATGTAGAAGCAAAAGAAGATAATCCTTTATATGTAGCAAAAGTGATCAAAAATGTAAAAATCGAGCCATCACCATTATGGATGCAGGCAAGATTAATGGCAGCGGGTATTAGACCTCATAATAATGTTGTCGATATTACGAACTATGTATTAATTGAATATGGCCAGCCATTACATGCTTTTGATTATGATCGTTTAGGATCAAAAGAAATTTTAGTCCGCCGTGCAGCAAACGGGGAAAAAATTACGACTCTTGATGATAAAGAAAGAACATTAACTGAAAATCATTTAGTTATTACAAATGGAAAAGAACCTGTCGCATTAGCTGGTGTCATGGGTGGTGTAAACTCAGAAGTTCAAGCTGATACGACGACTGTTTTACTTGAATCAGCCCTTTTTGAAGGACAAAGAATTCGTACAGCTTCAAAAGATCACGGTTTAAGAAGTGAAGCGAGTGCGCGTTTTGAAAAAGGTGTTGATCCAAACCGTGTTTATGCAGCATGTGAGCGTGCCGCGCAGTTAATTTCTTTATATGCAGGCGGAGAGGTGTTAGAGGGTTCTGTTGAAGCAAACACACTAAACATTGAGCCGGCAGTAGTAACGACAACTGTTGAGAAAATTAATCGTGTATTAGGCATGAATATTTCGACTGAAGAAATAAAGGATATTTTCGACAGATTACAGTTTGAGACTGTTTTAGACAATAATACAATTACTGTTACTGTTCCAACCCGTCGCGGTGATATTACAATTGAAGAAGATTTAGTCGAAGAAGTAGCAAGACTATACGGTTATGATAATATTCCAACGACACTGCCAGTAGGTGCAGCAATTCCGGGAAGATTAACAGACTATCAGGAAAAACGCCGTAAAGTCCGCCGTTACCTTGAAGGTGCAGGTCTTTATCAAGCAATTACTTATTCACTTACGAGTGCAGAAAAAGCTCCTAAATATGCACTTGAACAATCAGATTTTACTAAATTAGCACTACCAATGAGTGAAGAGAGAAGTGTGCTGCGATTAAGTATTATTCCGCATTTATTAGATACATTAACGTATAATCTTGCTCGTCAAAATGATCAAATCGCATTTTATGAGATTGCTTCTGTTTACCTTGCAAACGGTGAGAATAAACAGCCGATTGAAAAAGAAAGATTAGCTGGTGCGTTAACAGGTCTTTGGCATTCACATCAATGGCAAGGCGAGAAGAAACCGATGGATTTCTATGTTGTAAAAGGAATACTTGATGGTTTATTCGATGTATTAGGATTAACGGATAAAATAACGTATAAACAAGCAAAACGTGACGGAATGCATCCGGGAAGAACAGCTGAATTATATATGGAAGATGTTTTAGTCGGATTTGTCGGTCAAATCCATCCAACAGTCCAAAAAGAATTAGATTTAACAGAAACATATGTGTTTGAACTTGCTTTAGCAGATCTGTTAACACATCATATAGAAGAAGTGCGCTTTGAAGTTATTCCAAAGTATCCTTCTATTACACGTGATATAGCTTTAGTTGTTAATAAAGATGTTGTTACTGGCGATATTCAAGCCGAAATTGTAAATGCCGGCGGAAAGCTGTTAAAAGAAGTGTCTGTATTTGATGTTTATGAAGGGGATCGCTTAGAAGGAGACAAGAAGTCTGTTGCATTCTCTCTCCGCTATTTTGACCCGGAACGTACGCTTACAGATGAAGACGTAACGAAAGCACATGAGAAAGTATTACAGCAAGTTTCAGAGAAATTCGGTGCGACTTTAAGAAGCTAATATAATAAAAAAGACTGATTTCCCTTGGAATCAGTCTTTTTTCTATTTGTATAGACGCCATTTCGAGTTAATATGTTCGAAAAATTCATGAGGTGTGTGATCGAATAATTCATATAAGCATTACTTCCCGGCAAGCCGCATTGCTTTTTCCGTATTTGCAAAATGCTTTTTAGTAATCGTATGTAAATAACTGATTCCCTTTTTATTAATAATTTCTGCGGCTGCTTGGTCAACTTTAGCTCCAGCCCCTTTAGGAAGAGTTGTACCAGCGCTTAGGGACAGTTTCTCAAATTCTTTTACAAATGAATAGCGAGCGATAATAGAAGCTGCCGCAACAGCTATATGAACACTTTCTGCTTTCGTTGAGAAGTATGTATTTTCAGTTGTGAATTTTTCCCCTTTTAAATAGTTGAAATAAACTCCCGGTTCAGCGAATTGATCAATCAGAATTGCATCAGGTTTTTCAGGTGCAATTTTTTTGGAAAGAAGCTGTATCGCCTGATTATGAAGAAGTCCCTTCATCTTTCCTTGTGACATTCCTTTAGCCTGCAGTTCATTATATTTTTCATTATGTAAAATTAATAAGCTGTAAGGGATAATCTTAATAATATCTTTAGCAATTCTTACAATTTGCGGATCGGTTAAATTTTTTGAATCTTTTACTCCTAATTCCTGTAATAATGGAATCTGCTCTTTTTTTACATAAGCTGACACGACTGTCATTGGACCGAAGAAGTCGCCTGTACCTACCTCGTCTGAACCGATAACAGAGAGGGAGGAAATATTAGGAGGGGGAGCATATATTGAATTGACGGGTTTTTTTGCTTTTACATCTTTTTTTTCTTCTTTCCCCCATTTGGCTGCTTCCTGTTCCGCACCGCTTCCTTGAAATAGGACTTTTCCGGATTTATAGGCAGTAATTGTACAGTTTGCTGTTTTTGCACTGAAAACTGCTCCTGGCGGTGTTTTATCTGCAGTTTGCTTTAAGTAATATTTATTCATTTCAGACATTAGCGATTGATCAACTTTTATAACAGAGTTTGCCATATATTATATTCCTTTCAAAATGAATCATTTTAGTGTCAAATAAGTTAGCTTGCATCTTCTTTTCATAACGTAAAACTTCATGGTATGATATACATTAGGATTCTCGAGCGAAATGGAGGCTTATCATTGTTAAATCGCCCAAAGACGAAAACGAATGTAGATATATATGGACAACAATATTCAATTATTGGGACGGAAAGCACAAGCCATGTGCGGGTCGTTGCCTCAATTGTTGATGAAAAAATGCGTGAAATAAGTAGTAAAAACCCAAGTCTCGATATTAATAAACTAGCTGTTTTAACAGCTGTAAATATCGTTCATGAATATATAAAATTAAAAGAAGACTATGAGAAACTAGAGAAACAGATTAGCGAAAAGGATTGACACTTTTAAGATGTTAGATTTTATACTTATTATTATTTTAGCAATTGGCCTGTTTACTGGATTAAAGCGGGGTTTCATTCTCCAATTAATCCATTTAACGGGATTTATCATTGCCTTTATTGTAGCATATCAATTTTTTGATGATTTAGCACCACATATGAAACTATGGATTCCTTATCCAATGACAGGAGAAGGGCCTATTATGCTTTCATTATTAACGGGAGACTCTTTGGAAGATGCCTTTTATCGGGCTATTTCTTTCGTTATATTATTTATTGGTACGAAAATCGTCATGCATATTATCGGCTCCATGCTCGATTTCGTTGCATTATTACCAGTTCTTAAACAGCTTAATAAATGGGCTGGTTCCGTTTTAGGCTTTTTAGAAAATTATTTAATTATGTTTATTATGCTTTTTATAGCGGCATTAATTCCAATTGACCAGCTTCAGCAAACATTGGACCAGTCAATATTGGCAAATTTAATTGTCAACCATACGCCATATTTATCACAGGCAGTGAACGAAATATGGCTGCAATTTACAAGATAGATATAGAAGGGTCTGGCTTTTTTAACTGATGAGAAATATAGCAGTATCTATCTCATTTGATTGAAAAGTTAAGACCTTTTACTATATAAATATCCAATCATTTTTCAATCTAATATATAAAATTGAATGAATAGCTTCAATATGTTTTTTAGTAAAACTAAGTTGATTTTGGCTCGTCCATTTGCAAGTTCTGTTTATAAATTGGAGCGAGACGAGCCAAAAATCGAGCATTGCACTAGGTTTTTATAAAGGATATGTTAGAATTTTAAGTTGTGCTTATATATGCGGTAAAATTAGCAAGTACTTAAAACAGGGGTGAAAAAAGTGGAATTACATAAAAAAGATATTATTAAGCTGCTTGAAACAATTGCTATCTATATGGAACTTAAAGGAGATAATCCTTTTAAAATATCAGCATTTAGAAAAGCGGCGAATGCATTAGAAATTGATGATCGCAGTTTAGCGGAAATAGATGATTTTACGAAAATAGCTGGTATTGGTAAAGGGACAGCCGCAGTTATTAAAGAATATATTGAGACTGGTGAATCAGAAGTATTAAAGGAACTTCAAGATGAAGTGCCCAGCGGTTTACTCCCGTTATTAAAATTGCCTGGCTTAGGCGGTAAGAAAATTGCAAAACTGTATAAAGAATTAAATGTTGACAGTGTAGAAGCACTTGAGGCGGCATGTATGGAAAATAAGGTGCAGGAGCTTGCCGGATTTGGAAAAAAGACAGAAGAGAAAATTTTAGCAGCGGTAAAAGAAATGGGAAGCCGTCCGGAACGCTTACCAATTGCTTTTATGCTGCCAATCGCAGATGAAATTGAATCTTATTTAAGCAAATGTGAGGGCATAATATCTTTTTCAAGAGCCGGAAGTTTGCGCCGAATGAAGGAAACTATGAAAGATATTGATTTTATTATTGCAACAGATGATCCGGATACTGTACGTGAGCAATTAATTAAGCTTCCGCATATTTCTGATATTATCGCAAACGGTGATACGAAAGTTTCTGTCCAGCTCACTTATGAGTATGAAGTAGGTGTTGATTTTCGCTTAGTAAAAGAGAGTGAATTTGCAACGACTCTTCATCATTTCACTGGTTCTAAAGATCATAATGTAAGAATGCGCCAGCTTGCAAAAGAGCGTGGAGAAAAAATAAGTGAGTACGGTGTGGAAAATATTGAGACAGGCCTAGTAAAAACATTTGCCAGTGAAGAAGAGTTCTACAGCTATTTTGATTTACCGCATTTCCCGCCGGAAGTTCGGGAAGATGGAACAGAGGTTGATCAATTTGATGGAAGCAGGAAGCTCGTTCGTTTAGATGATATAAAAGGCGATCTTCATATGCACTCGACATGGAGCGATGGTGCTTTTTCTATTCGGGAAATGGTGGAAGCATGCAGAGAAAAAGGATACCGTTATATTGCTATTACAGATCATTCGCAATATTTGAAAGTTGCAAATGGTTTGACGCCTGAGCGGTTAAGAGCGCAGCGGGAGGAAATTAATGCTCTGAATGAAGAGTATAGTGATATTACTATTTTATGCGGTGTGGAGATGGATATTTTACCTGATGGAACACTTGATTACGATGATGAGCTATTAGGAGAAATGGATCTTGTCATTGCATCTATCCATTCAAGTTTTTCACAGCCCCGTGAAACAATTATGGAAAGATTGAAAACAGCATTAGAAAGTAAGCATGTTGATATTATTGCACATCCTACTGGAAGAATTATTGGTAAACGTCCAGGATACGACGTGGATATTGATTTATTAATTGACCTTGCGAAAGAAACAGATACAGCACTTGAACTTAATGCAAATCCACAGCGTCTTGATTTATGTGCAGAACATTTGAAAAAGGCCCAAGCGGCAGGTGTAAAATTAGTCATTAATACAGATGCTCATAATATTGAAATGTTACATGATATGGAAATTGGTGTTTCAGCTGCAAAAAAAGGATGGATCGAAGCGGATAATGTAATTAACACTTGGAGTCTTGATCAGCTGCAAGCATTTTTAAAGCGTCATCAGTAATTCCGGCTGATCTGACGTTATAACTGGGAGGTTTAATATATTGCAAGGAAGAGTATTAAAAGTATTAGAATTTGAAAAAGTGAAGGAACAATTAATTAAACATGCGTCATCATCGCTCGGAAAGGAAAAAGTAAGAACATTAATTCCAGCGGTAGAATTTGAAACAGTTCAAGTTCTTCAAGAGCAAACAGATGAAGCTTTAAAGATATTACGTTTAAGAGGAAATGCCCCGCTCGGAGGATTAGTTGATGTAAAAGAGAGTGTGAAACGTTCAAAAATCGGCGGTATGTTAGGAAGCAATGAATTAGTTGAAATAGCTGGAACATTATATGCAAGCCGGAATATGAAACGGTTCATTGAAGATATGGTTGAAGGCGACATTGAACTGACACATTTCCCTTTATTAGCGGAAGAAATTATTATTTTACATGATTTAGAGAAAAAAATTACACAGTGTATTGATGATAATGGACGAGTATTAGATCATGCAAGTGATGCACTTCGTACGATCAGACAGCAGTTAAGAACGACTGAATCAAGAGTCCGAGAAAAGTTAGAGTCGATGATCCGTTCTTCATCTGCGACAAAGATGCTTTCAGATGCAATTATTACGATTCGAAATGATCGTTTCGTTCTGCCGGTTAAGCAGGAATACAGAAGTGCTTATGGCGGAATTGTACATGATCAATCAAGTTCGGGTGCTACCCTTTTCATTGAACCGCAAGTAATCGTTGATTTAAATAATACGCTGCAGCAAGTAAGAGCGAAAGAAAAAGCAGAAATTGAGCGAATCTTAAAAATGCTCTCAGAGGAAGTTGCCATTTACAGTGAAGAAGTGCTGGCGAATCTTTCAATATTAGCAGAGATGGATTTTATGTTTGCAAAAGCAAGATATGCAAAAGAAATTAATGGGACAAAACCTCTTATAAATAATGAAAGAGTTATTCGGATTTTTAAAGGAAGACATCCTTTATTACCTGTGGATAAAGTCGTTGCAAATGATATTGAGCTTGGCATTGATTTTACAACGATTCTTATTACAGGTCCGAATACAGGAGGAAAGACAGTTGCGTTAAAAACGCTTGGTCTTTTTACGTTAATGGCACAATCAGGACTGCAAATTCCTGCTCTAGAAGGTTCAGAAATGGCAGTGTTTACAGCAGTTCATGCTGATATTGGTGATGAGCAATCAATTGAGCAAAGTTTAAGTACGTTCTCATCTCATATGGTAAACATCGTTGATATTTTGAATCGGATTGATGCTAACAGTCTTGTTCTTTTTGATGAATTAGGTGCCGGTACAGACCCGCAGGAAGGAGCGGCACTTGCGATATCGATTCTTGATGAAGTATATAATCGGGGAGCAAGGGTTGTTGCGACGACACATTATCCGGAATTAAAAGCATATGGTTATAATCGTGAAGGTGTTATAAATGCGAGCGTTGAATTTGATATTAAAACATTAAGTCCGACGTATAAATTATTAATTGGTGTTCCTGGGAGAAGTAATGCATTTGAAATTTCCAAGCGTTTAGGGCTTAATGAAAGAGTAATTAACAATGCAAGATCACTTATGAGTGCTGACAGTAATGAAGTTGATTCGATGATTGCTTCACTTGAACAAAGCCAGAAGCGCGCAGAGCGTGAAAGGGAAGAAGCAGAGAGTATTCGTAAGGAAGCAGAATCATTGCACCATGAATTGCAAAATCAGATTATCGAATTTAACAGCATGCGTGATAAAATGTATGAAGATGCTGAAAAGACAGCTGCTGACAAAGTGGAAGAGGCTAAAAAAGAAGCAGAAGAGATTATTCGCGATTTAAGAAAGATGCGGATCGAACAGCGTGCAAATATTAAAGAGCATGAATTAATTGAAGCAAGAAAAAAATTAGAGGGTGCTGTTCCGGCTTTTGAAAAAAGCAAAAAAGCGGTGAAAAAGGAACAGAAGAAACAAGAATTCTTACCAGGTGATGAAGTAAAAGTATTAACATTCGATCAGAAAGGCCATTTAATCGAAAAAACGAGTGATAAAGAATGGCAAGTTCAAATCGGAATTATGAAAATGAAAGTAAAAGAGAAAGATTTAGAATATGTAAGCAGACCGAAACAAGTGGAACAAAAGAAGGCCCTTACGGCTGTTAAAGGGAGAGACTATCATGTTTCATTAGAACTGGATCTTCGCGGTGAACGTTATGAAAATGCTCTTCTTCGAGTAGAGAAATATTTAGATGATGCTGTTTTAGCTGGTTACCCTAGAGTTTCTATTATCCATGGAAAAGGGACAGGTGCATTAAGACAAGGTGTAACAGAGCTGTTAAAAAATCATCGCAGTGTAAAAAATACAAGGTTTGGTGAGGCATCAGAAGGCGGTTCAGGTGTAACAGTAGTGGAATTAAAGTAAAATGGGGAGCTTAAGTATGGATCATTTCTGGGAAAATGAACTGATTGAAACAGCTGCATATTATAGTGTTGTCGTCCTCTGTATTATCGTTTTTTTAGCTATTTTCGAACTCGTAACAAAATATAAAAATTGGGAAGAAATTAAAAAGGGGAACATGGCTGTTGCGATGGCAACGGGCGGCAAAATTTTCGGAATCGCAAATATTTTCAGGTTTTCTATTAGTCAGCATGACAGCTTGCTGCAAATGATCGGCTGGGGATTATTTGGTTTCATTCTATTATTATTAGGTTATTTTATTTTTGAATTTATGACACCGAAATTTAAAATAGATGTAGAAATTGAACAGGATAATCGTGCTGTCGGTTTTATTTCAATGGTTATTTCAATAGGTTTGTCATATGTAATAGGAGCAGGGATATAAGGGGAGAATCAGGTGGAAACTTTAGCTAAAGTATTATTTGGCTTTTGTGGTCTGTTCATTGTAATAGGAATTGTTTATTTAATGTTTTTTTAAATAAACATGATTAGCTGAAGGATAAATAATCCTTCAAGGCGGTTACTCATTTCGTAAACAAAGCATGATAAAGGCTTGATGTTCATATTAGTATATAGAAGAAATTTCTATTGCTAATATAAATATCAGGCCTTTTTATAATAAATTGGATTTTTGTAGTAAGGGGGAGAATAGATGGAGATTGAAAAGCCTTGGTTACATCATTATCCGGAAGAAATCAACCCGCAGCTCAATTTTGATGATAAACCACTCCACTCCTATTTAGCAGCTGCTGCCTCACAATTTTCATCCCATACCGCTATTCATTTTCTAGGCAAGGAACTGACATATTCGAAGCTGCATGAATATTCTTTAAAAGTCGCGAATTATTTGCAAAGTTTAGGACTGAAAAAAGGGGAACGTGTTGCTATTATGCTTCCCAATTGTCCTCAGGCAGTGATTGCTTATTTCGGTGTCTTATTCGCAGGCGGCATTGTAGTCCAGACAAATCCTTTGTATATGGAAAGAGAATTAGAGTATCAGCTCAAAGACAGCAGGTCTACTTATATTATTACACTCGACCTGTTATACCCTCGGGTTTCTAAAATGAAAACGTTAACAAATTTAAAGCATATTATTGTAACAGGTATAAAGGACTTTTTACCGTTTCCTAAAAATCTTCTCTATCCGTTCGTACAAAAAAAGCAAAAACAGGTTGTTGTTAAAGTGGAGCATAAAGATGGGACACATCTCTTTAATGAAGTTTTAAAAAGATCGAAGGCCGAGATAGTAGAAATAGATATTGATTCTAAAGAAGATATAGCTATTCTCCAATATACCGGCGGAACGACTGGATTTCCAAAAGGAGTCATGCTAACCCATTATAATCTCGTTGCAAATACGGTCATGTGTTCAAAATGGATGTATAAATGTCAGAGGGGAACAGAAGCAATTCTCGGTATTTTACCTTTTTTTCATGTATACGGAATGACGACTGTTATGAATCTTGCTGTTATACAGGGATTTAAAATGATTCTTTTACCGAAGTTTGATGCAGCAGAGACACTTAAAACGATTCATAAGCAGAAACCGACGATTTTTCCCGGTGCTCCAACTATTTATATTGCACTTTTAAATCATCCGGATTTGAAATCATATGATCTTTCCTCTATTAAATGCTGTATTAGCGGATCTGCATCTTTACCAGTGGAAGTGCAGGAGAAATTTGAAGAGGCAACAGGTGGAAAAGTTGTAGAAGGATATGGTTTGTCCGAAGCTTCCCCAGTTACCCATGCAAATTTCCTTTGGGGTAAACGCAAAAAAGGAAGTATTGGAGTTCCATGGCCGAATACAGATGCTGCGATTCTTTCAATAGAGACAAATGAACTTGCTAAACCGAATGAGATAGGAGAAATAATTGTGAAAGGTCCGCAAATAATGAAGGGCTATTGGAATAAGCAAGAAGAAACGAGTAATGTGCTAAAAGACAATTGGTTATATACAGGGGATATCGGTTATATGGACGAAGAAGGTTATTTTTATATTATTGACCGTAAAAAAGATATGATTTTAGCAGGAGGATACAATATTTATCCAAGAGAAATTGAAGAAGTTTTTTATGAGCATGAAAAAGTAAAGGAAGTCGTCGCTGCAGGTATTCCTGATCAATACAGAGGAGAGACAGTGAAGGTATATATTGTTTTAAAAGATGGAGAGGAAGCGACAATAGAAGAATTAGATACATTTGCCCGTAAACATTTAGCAGCATTTAAAGTGCCGAAAGTATATGAGTTTAGAAAGGAACTCCCGAAGACGGCTATTGGGAAGGTTTTAAGAAGGGCTTTAATTGAAGAAGAGAAAGAGAAGTTGAAAAATAAAAAATGAAGTTGTTTAAAAGCGGGGACGTTCATATAATGAACTGTCCCCTTTCTTCATCATTTCATAATGAATGAATGTTCATTCATTATTTGAAAGGAAGTAGGAAATAGTGAAGCAGAATAATAGGCCTAAATACAAGCAAATAATTGATGCAGCAATAATCGTCATTGCAGAAAATGGATATCATCAAGCACAAGTATCGAAAATAGCGAAGCAGGCCCGTGTCGCGGATGGAACCATTTACTTATATTTTAAAAATAAAGAAGATATCCTTGTCTCATTATTCCGGGAAAAAATGGGTTCTTTCATTAGGGAGATGGAAAAAGAAATTCCGAGTAAGCAGACAGCAAGTGAGAAGTTACTCATGTTGATTGAAAAACATTTTACACTGCTGGCAGCTAATAATAAGCTTGCTATCGTTACACAGCTTGAATTAAGACAGTCCAGTAAACAATTAAGATATCGAATTAATGAAATACTGAAACGTTATTTAGATATTGTTGACGATATTATTAGCTTTGGCAAGCAGGCTGGCGAATTTGATAGAAAACTTAATTCGAGGCTGGCAAGGCAAATGATTTTCGGAACAATTGATGAAACAGTCACAACATGGGTGATGAATGAACAGAAATACAATTTAATCGAGCTGGCGAAGGAAGTTCATGAACTGCTTATTTGGGGATTTAGGAAAAGATTATTTGAAACATAGGGGAGGGAGAAAATGAAATATTTTAATTTGCGAAAGGAAAATTTTATTGCAATTGTAACAATAAAACATCCGCCGGCTAATGCTCTATCATCCGTCGTCTTGAAAGAATTATCCATCTTGTTTGACCAATTTGAAACAGATGATCATGTAAGAGTTATTGTTTTACATGGAGAAGGGAGATTTTTCTCAGCAGGTGCTGATATAAAAGAATTTGTCCATGTTCAAAATGGAACGGAATTTTCAAGTTTATCAAAAGATGGCCAACAGCTTTTTGAGAGGATTGAATTATTTCCTAAACCAGTTATAGCGGCAATTCACGGGGCGGCTTTAGGCGGCGGGTTGGAATTAGCACTAGCCTGCCATATGAGAATTGTGACGGAAGATGCAAAGCTTGGTCTCCCGGAATTACAATTAGGTCTTATTCCAGGTTTTTTTGGAACAGAGAGACTGCCTCTTTATATTGGCAAGTCTCAGGCACTTGAACTATTGCTTACAAGTGCGACGATAAGAGGAACAGATGCAGTTCAATTAGGACTTGCCAACCATGCTTTTCCAGATGAAACAATGTTTGAAGAAGTGTTAATAATAGCAAGAAAATGTGCAGAAAAGAGTCCGATTTCTGTTAAAGCCGTTATTTCTCTATTAAATGGATATAAAGTGCTGAATTATTATGAGCGTATGGAAAGAGAAGCAATATTATTTGGTGAAGTATTTGAAAGTGCTGATGCAAAGGAAGGAATTAGCGCTTTTCTAGAAAAAAGAACACCGGTTTTTAAAGGAAAATAAATATTCACCATAATTAAATATTGGGGGAATGGATATGAATATTTATGTCATATTGAAAAGAACGTTTCATACAGAAGAAAAAATTATTATTGAGAACGGAAAAATAAGTGAAGACGACGCTGAATTTATTATTAATCCATATGATGAATATGCCATTGAAGAAGCAATTCAGCTGAAGGATCAAAATAATGGAGAAGTAACAGTTATAACAGCAGGCTCGCAGGAAGCGGTGAAAGAGCTTCGTACGGCATTGGCGATGGGATGCGATAAAGCAGTTCTTATTGATATAGAGGATGACGTAGAAGATGGTGACGAATTTACAATTTCACATATTTTAGCCCAATATTTAAAAGAGAAAGAGATCGATTTAATTATTGGGGGTAATATGGCGATTGACGGTGGTTCAGGCCAAGTCGGTCCGAGACTCGCTGAGCTATTAAATATTCCATATGTAACGACGATTACAGAGTTTCAAATAAAAGAAGGGAAAGCATTAGTTACCCGTGACGTGGAAGGTGATTCAGAAATAATTGAAACGACATTACCTCTTCTTGTAACTGCACAGCAAGGATTGAATGAGCCCCGTTATCCATCACTCCCAGGTATTATGAAAGCAAAGAAAAAACCGCTTGAACAATTAGAGCTTGATGACTTAGAACTTGAAGAAGAAGAAGTCGCTCCGAAAACAAAAACAATTGAAATTTTTTTACCTCCGAAAAAGGAAGCTGGCAAGGTTTTGCAAGGAGAGCTCAAAGACCAGGTAGCAGAACTTGTCTCACTTTTGCGTAATGAAGCAAAGATTATTTGAAGCCTAAATACAAAAGGAGAGGGAGGATACAATAATGAGAAAAGTAATTGTTTTAGGAGAAGTGCGTGACGGCTCTTTACGAAATGTATCATTCGAAGCACTTGCAGCTGGAAAAACGATTGCTGCAGGAGGTGAAGTAATCGCGGTTTTAATAGGAGAGGACGTTTCTTCCTATATAGATAAATTAGTCCAGTACGGGGCAGACCGTATTATTAAAGTTGAACATATACATTTGAAAAATTATACATCAGACGGTTATTCACAAGCCTTGCTCGCGGTAATTGAAAAAGAAGATCCAGAAGGAGTCGTATTTGGCCATACCGCTTTAGGGAAAGATTTAGCACCGAAAATTGCTGCCCGTATTCAATCAGGTTTAATTTCAGATATAACTGCGCTTGAAACAGCTGATGATAATGTCATTTTTACACGGCCAATTTACTCTGGAAAAGCATTTGAGAAAAAAATAGTAACCGATGGTCCCATATTTGTTACTGTACGGCCGAATAATATTGCTCCGCTTGAAATGGATGAATCAAGAAAAGGGGAAGTATCTGCCTTGCAAGTGGACATAAAAGATATAAGGACAATTGTAAAAGAGGTACTCCAAAAAGCTTCAAAAGGAGTCGATCTTTCAGAAGCAAAAGTTGTTGTAGCGGGTGGACGCGGTGTAAAAAGTGAACAAGGCTTCAAACCGCTGCAGGAGCTTGCTGATGTACTGGGTGGAGCAGTCGGTGCTTCACGTGGCGCCTGTGATGCTGATTATTGTGACTATTCCTTGCAAATTGGTCAAACTGGGAAAGTGGTGACACCGGATTTATACATTGCTTGCGGCATATCAGGAGCAATTCAGCATGTAGCAGGGATGTCGAACTCAAAAGTAATTATCGCAATTAATAAGGATCCTGATGCTAATATTTTTAAAATCGCTGACTATGGAATTGTTGGTGATTTATTCGAAGTCGTTCCAATACTTACGAAGGAACTCAGAGAGATTATTCAGAAAAAATAATGTTTTTCATTTAAAAATAAGGGGAAAATAAAAAGGAAACAATGCATTTTATTAGCTACTTTTTAAACCAGGTGCTATACTTTAAACATATTTTTTAACTAATTAAAGGAGGAATAATAATGGCAATTGTAAACGCAACAGATCAAAACTTTTCTACAGAAACAAACGAAGGAGTAGTCCTAGTTGATTTCTGGGCACCTTGGTGCGGACCTTGTAAAATGATTGCGCCTGTTTTAGAAGAGCTTGATCAAGAATTAGCTGGAAAAGCGAAAATTGTGAAAGTAGATGTGGATGAAAACCAAGAAACTGCAGGAAAATACGGTGTTATGAGTATCCCGACACTTCTTGTTTTAAAAGACGGAGAAGTTGTTGATAAAGCAGTTGGTTTCCAACCGAAAGAAGCACTTGCAGAAGTAGTAAACAAACATATCTAATGAAGAAGGGGTGACGTCAAGTCAGCCCTTTTCTATTTTTCCAGTAGTTATTGCCTAGGAAATACACTGTTAAAATGGTAGGATAAGAGGTAAAAAGGAGTGTTCGCGATGAATAATAAATTAAAAGAAAAGCTTGCACTTCTTCCAGATCAGTCAGGCTGTTATTTAATGAAGGATCGGCAAGGTACGGTTATTTATGTGGGGAAGGCAAAAATACTGAAAAATCGAGTACGTTCTTATTTTACCGGCTCACATGATGGAAAAACATTGCGTTTAGTAAATGAAATTGAAGATTTTGAATATATCGTAACATCTTCTAATCTTGAGGCACTTATTTTAGAGTTAAATTTAATAAAGAAATATGACCCAAAATATAATGTGATGTTAAAGGACGATAAAACATATCCTTTTATAAAAATAACGGCGGAAAGGCATCCGCGTTTACTCACAACGAGACAAGTAAAAAAGGATAAGGCAAAATATTTTGGACCATATCCAAATGTACAAGCTGCGAGGGAGACGATTAAATTATTAGAACGTCTGTATCCGCTTCGCAAATGTACGACAATACCAGACAGAGTTTGTCTTTACTATCATATGGGACAATGCCTGGCCCCATGTGTGTATGACGTGACCGAAGAAAAAAATAAGGAAATGGTTGAGGAAATTGCAAAATTTCTAAACGGCGGCTATAAAAAAATTAAAGATGAATTAGTAGAAAAAATGCTTAAGGCATCTGAACAATTAGATTTTGAAAGAGCAAAAGAGCTTCGTGACCAAATTCACCATATTGAAGCAACGATGGAAAAACAGAAAATGACGATGAATGATTCTGTCGACAGAGATGTATTTGGCTATGCATTTGATAAAGGATGGATGTGTGTCCAAGTATTTTTTATACGCCAAGGGAAACTCATTGAAAGGGATGTATCTATGTTTCCGGTTTATGATACACCAGAAGAGGAATTTCTCACTTATTTAGGACAGTTTTATGAAAAAAACAATCATTTTCTTCCGAAAGAAATTCTAATTCCAGATAGTGTCGATCATGAAATAATTGAGCAGTTTTTAAACGTGCATGCATTGCAGCCAAAAAGGGGAAAGAAGAAAGATCTTGTCCTTCTTGCTCATAAAAATGCAAAAATTGCTTTAAGGGAAAAGTTTGCTCTCATTGAAAGAGATGAGGAAAGAACGATAAAAGCAGTGGAGAATCTTGGAGAAAAACTTGGTATTTATACACCAGTCCGAATTGAAGCATTTGATAACTCAAATATTCAAGGGACTGATCCAGTATCGGCGATGGTTGTGTTTATTGATGGAAAACCTTCGAAAAAGGATTATAGGAAATATAAAATAAAAACAGTTCAAGGTCCTGATGATTATGAATCTATGCGTGAGGTCGTTAGAAGAAGATATTCAAGAGCATTAAAAGACCAATTGCCGCTGCCTGACTTAATTATTATTGATGGCGGTAAAGGCCATCTTTCAGCTGCCCAAGATGTATTGGAAAATGAATTAGGATTAGACATCCCGGTTGCTGGTTTAGTGAAAAATGAGAAGCACCGGACATCAGAGCTTATTCTTGGAGAAGCGGCAGAAGTAGTGCAGCTTGAAAGAAATAGTCAGGAATTTTATTTATTACAAAGAATTCAAGATGAAGTGCATCGCTTTGCGATTACATTTCACAGACAACTGCGTGGGAAAAATGCTTTTCAATCCGTTCTTGATGATATTCCGGGTATTGGTGAAAAGCGGAAAAAATTATTGCTTAAACATTTCGGATCTGTGAAAAAGATAAAGGAAGCGAGTATTGAAGAGTTGAAAGAAGCGGGCGTACCAAAAAATACAGCCCAACTAATTTTAGAGAAATTGAGAGAACAAGAAAGGGATCTCAGCTAAAAAATAAAGGGAAGGCTAACCCATTATATAATTTTAAAAAAACATTCGACATTTCTTCATTTTGGTGGTTTAATCATTTTTCCTGTTCATTTGCAAATGCCTTTCAGCTTTTGCTGGAAGGTACTTAAAAACTATCGTTTACATTTAAATAAAAAATGAAAATAAGGTAGATATGTCAAAAAATATTCTTAATATAATAATGGATGTTAGCCATTTAAATTAAATTTTATCCTTACTGTCCGATTTAACAGTGAAAATAACCTTTTTCGCCCGTTTTTTCACTTGTTCAAATGATTCGGTAATCTGCTTATTTATTTGCTGTATCTGTTCTGCAATAAAACCGGCCTCTAATTGAAAGGAGAAATCAGTAGATGATGCTTTCAATCGATTTGAAATAAGTTCGCTGCTTAATTCAAACACCATTTCATCTTTTTTATTATGTATGAGAGTGAGTGTACCCCATCCCGCGGCTGAAAAAAATGAAGTAAGTTCATCAACTGTTTCGACAGGATATTTACGTGCAAGTCTTTTCCCAGCCCAGTAAAGCATCTCCGTATGATCCTGCCCAAGAAGGTCGGGCAATAACGCCTCACGTAATAATTCAAATCCAAATGCACATATATTTATATCTTTTAATTGCTCATAATCTACAAAATAACTATTTTTTTTCACATTTTCTCCCCTCTTTCTCTAAAATATTATATAACAAGTTTAGTGAAGAAAAACATGTAATATTAACTTTATTCTAAAATGGAAAGGAATGAGGTGAAAACGCAGGAAAGTTGAGAATGAAGGCGTTTTCTTGACGCTCCTGACCGTTGGGAGTAAAATGAAGATGTGAATAATTTTATGAGAAAATGTTAAAAATGGAAGTTTTGAGTGGAAGCACATTTTAGATTAGGAGGTAATGTACTGTATGACTGGAAACAAAGAGTTTACGAATCGCAGACTGCACTCATTGCTAGGAGTTATTCCAGTTGGAGTCTTTTTGATTCAGCATCTAGTTGTTAACCATTTTGCCACTAGCGGTCCTGATGCATTTAATGCGGCTGCAAAGTTTATGGAAAATCTTCCTTTCAGGTTTGTGCTTGAAACAGTTATCATCTTTTTACCACTTTTATACCATGCAATTTACGGAATTTACATTGCATTTACTGCAAGGAACAATGTCAGCAATTACAGCTTTTTTAGAAATTGGATGTTTTTACTCCAACGTATCAGTGGAATCATTACGTTAATATTTATTTCATGGCATGTATGGGAAACAAGAATTGCAGCAGCTTTTGGTGCAGAGGTCAATTTTGATATGATGGCATCTATTTTAAGCAGTCCATTCATGCTCATTTTTTATGTTGTCGGTGTCATTTCAACTATTTTTCACTTTGCAAATGGTCTATGGTCGTTTGCAGTCAGCTGGGGAATTACGATCACTCCTCGTTCACAACTAATTTCTACATATGTAACGATCGGTATATTCATTGCTCTTTCCGTTGTAGGAATTCGTGCCATTTTCGCATTCGTTTAATCGATGTAACGCTACTTACTTAAAGGGAGTTGGAAATATGAGTAGAAATAAAATCACTGTAGTCGGTGGCGGATTAGCTGGTTTAATGGCTACAATTAAAGCTGCTGAAGCGGGAGTTCAAGTAGATTTATTTTCACTAGTCCCTGTAAAACGTTCCCACTCTGTATGTGCACAGGGAGGAATTAACGGTGCTGTTAATACGAAGGGGGAAGGAGATTCTCCTTGGGAGCATTTTGATGATACAGTTTATGGCGGTGATTTTTTAGCGAATCAGCCGCCTGTTAAAGCAATGTGTGATGCAGCACCAGCAATTATTCATTTATTAGATCGGATGGGAGTTATGTTTAACCGTACTCCAGAAGGGTTGCTTGATTTCCGCCGTTTTGGAGGAACACAGCATCATCGTACGGCTTTCGCAGGTGCAACAACAGGCCAGCAATTATTATATGCTCTAGATGAACAGGTACGTCGTTATGAAGTAGCCGGTTTAGTAACAAAATATGAAGGATGGGAATTCCTAGGTGCGATTATTGATGATAATGGGGTATGCAGAGGCATTACCGGACAAAATTTATTATCAATGGAAATAAAAGCATTTCCTTCAGACGCTGTTATAATGGCAACAGGCGGTCCAGGTATTATTTTTGGTAAATCGACAAACTCCGTTATTAATACAGGGTCTGCAGCATCTATTGTTTACCAGCAAGGTGTGTATTATTCAAACGGAGAATTTATTCAAATACATCCGACGGCAATTCCAGGTGATGATAAGCTTCGTTTAATGAGTGAATCAGCCCGCGGTGAAGGCGGACGTGTATGGACATATAAAGATGGAAAGCCATGGTACTTCTTAGAGGAGAAATATCCTGCATACGGAAATCTCGTACCGAGGGATATTGCTACACGTGAAATTTTCCATGTCTGTGTTGATTTGAAACTAGGTATTAACGGGGAAAACATGGTTTATCTTGATCTTTCACATAAGGATCCGAAAGAGCTTGATGTTAAGCTTGGTGGAATTATTGAAATTTATGAGAAGTTTATGGGGGATGACCCGCGTAAAGTACCGATGAAAATCTTCCCTGCTGTCCATTATTCGATGGGCGGATTGTGGGTGGATTATGATCAAATGACAAACATTCCTGGCTTATTTGCAGCTGGTGAATGTGATTATTCTATGCACGGCGCTAACCGATTAGGGGCAAACTCCTTACTTTCGGCAATATTTGGCGGTATGGTTGCAGGTCCAAATGCTGTAAAGTATATTAATGGACTTGAAAAATCTGCTGAAGATCTACCTTCTACTTTATTTGATAGCTATGTAAAACAAGAAGAAGAAAAATGGTCTGATATTATGAAGCTTGACGGGAATGAAAATGCATACGTTATCCATAAAGAGCTAGGTGAATGGATGACAGATAATGTGACGGTCGTCCGTTATAATGACAAGCTGCTGCAAACAGATGAAAAAATCCAGGAACTGATGGAAAGATACGATAAAATTAATATAAATGATACAGCGAAATGGAGTAACCAGGCCGCAGCATTTACACGCCAATTAAAAAATATGCTTGAATTATCAAGGGTTGTTACAATTGGAGCTTATAATCGTAATGAGAGCCGCGGGGCACATTATAAGCCGGATTTCCCTGATCGTAATGATGAACAATTTTTAAAGACAACGATGGCTAAATTTACTGGACATAAAGTAAAACCTGAATTTCATTATGAAGATGTCGATGTCTCGCTTATTAAGCCGAGAAAACGTGACTATTCAAAATCAAAAGAGGGGGATAAGAAATGAGCGACAATAAAACAGTTACGTTTATTATTACGCGTCAAGACTCACCTAATACAGCCCCTTATGAAGAAAAATTTGAAATTCCATATCGCCCGAATATGAATGTCATTTCTGCCCTTATGGAAATTCGAAGAAATCCAGTTAATGTACAAGGAAAAGAAACAACACCAGTTAACTGGGATATGAACTGCTTGGAAGAAGTTTGTGGCGCATGTTCCATGATCATTAACGGTCAGCCAAGGCAATCATGTACAGCACTTGTCGATAAATTAACACAACCGATTAGATTGCAGCCAATGAGAACATTCCCTGTCGTCCGTGATTTACAAGTCGATAGAAGTCGTATGTTTGATTCATTGAAAAAAGTAAAAGCATGGATTCCAATAGATGGGACATATGATCTTGGACCGGGACCGCGTATGCCGGAAAGAAAGCGTCAATGGGCATATGAATTATCAAAATGTATGACATGTGGAGTGTGTCTTGAAGCTTGTCCAAATGTAAACAGTAAATCTAATTTCATTGGACCTGCTCCATTATCACAAGTAAGGCTGTTTAACGCGCATCCAACAGGAGAAATGAATAAATCAGAACGACTAGAAGCAATTATGGGAGAAGGGGGACTTGCAAACTGCGGCAACTCACAAAACTGTGTGCAATCATGTCCTAAAGGTATCCCGCTCACTACTTCCATAGCAGCGCTTAACCGTGATACAACCGTTCAGGCATTTAGGAATTTCTTCGGCAGCGATAAAGCATAATACAAAACTGTCCAGACTCTGTTTGGGCAGTTTTTTCATTAATAGTTTCAATATTCTGTTTGGCAGCCTTCATTTTCGTTTTAAACAGAATCATATTAAATTTCTGTCCACTCATTTCTAAATCACACAATTTAATAATTTATAAGTTCGAATACATTTTCCGCTAGATTTTTAAAAAAGTTATTAGTTAAATGCTCATTTCTTCCTGAAACGCTGTCACAGTGAGACCTCTGCATACATACAATATGTTGACTAAATATATACCCAACCGTTAGTACAGCTCTCACCTTAGCAAGGAGGGTTTCAATAGTTGAAGGATAAAGAATTTCAATCCAAACCATTACTCACGAAAAGAGAGAGAGAAGTATTTGAATTATTGGTCCAAGATAAAACAACGAAGGAAATCGCTGGTGAGTTATTTATTAGCGAGAAGACAGTTCGAAACCATATTTCGAATGCAATGCAAAAGCTTGGTGTTAAGGGGCGGTCACAAGCGGTTGTTGAGCTCCTTCGGATGGGCGAACTTGAGCTCTAATAGATACTGGCTATCTTTTTAAAGATGGCCAGTTATATTTGTGCTCATACATATGGAGTCCTCTTTATAGAGCTAAAGATAGTGGAGAATAGGAAGGACTTTCTGCCCTTGTTAAAGTATGGAAGTATGATAAGATGATGTTGAAAAAATATCGGAGGAAGCTTTTCTATGAATGATTTTGTTATCATGTTAAAAACTAGAAAGATCATTATGCTTAGTTTCTTATCCATTATGTTTCTATTGCTTGGCTTGCTGCTTATCATACTTACTTGGGGAGAAAATATGATTTTTCCACAGGTTTTAGGTATACTGATTGTACTTATATTTGGCTTTTGCCTTATATATTATGTCAAAGTTCTTGTTGCAAAAGAGCCTGCTTTAGTTATTTCCAATGAAGGTATTACTGATAATTCCAGTTATATTGGTGCAGGCTTAGTAAAGTGGAACGAAATCGAAAATATTGATTTTTTTGAAATGTCAGGGCAATTATTTCTTGGAATTGCTACTTATGACCATGATCTTATTATTAATCGTATGAGCGGAATGAAAAGGATTTTTAATAGAATGAATAAAGGTCTTTTAAATACTCAGGTAAACATAGCGGTTAAAAATCTTGATTGTCCCATTGATGAGCTCGTTGAAGTAATTAATAATCGTTGGCAAGGAGCAATGGAGAAAAATAAATAATGGAAAGAGGGAAGCTCTGGGTTTTCTTTATTCAGAGTTTTTCTTGACCTAAACTATATGAATATGAAGCTTGCATTTTTTATTAAAAAGATAGAGAATATGAAAAGAAATCTATAAAGTGAAACTTTCATCAGTGAGGGGGAGATTTTTTTCATCTTCCACTGATGATGAGTTGAGGCCAGCAGGATGCGGGTCACACATACGTTGCTCACGTGACGAGGCGAATTTAGTATGTGTTCCCTTGTCCGGACCTTTACGGGCAGTTGATTTTCCACTTATTTTCCTCGAATTCTTAGAAAATAGAAGTGAGAGTCTTATTGCTCGTTAAGTCTGGGATAAAGAATGTTACTATGTATTGTGATGAATGAGGCGATTTTTTGAATAAGAGACCTATTGGTGTTATTGATTCTGGTGTCGGCGGTTTAACCGTTGCAAAAGAAATTATAAGACAGTTACCAAAAGAGGAAATTATTTATTTAGGTGATACAGCTAGATGTCCGTATGGACCGAGACCGATAGAAGAAGTACGTAAGTTCACATGGGAGCTTACGGATTATTTGCTTAAGAATCATCATATAAAAATGCTCGTAATTGCATGTAACACAGCGACAGCAATTGCTTTGCAGGAGATTCAGGAAGCGATTGATATTCCAGTTGTCGGTGTTATCGTTCCAGGTGCCAGAACGGCTATTAAGATTACAAAAAATGAGCATGTTGGTGTAATTGGAACAGAGAATACGATTGAAAGCCGTGCATATGAAGAGGCTTTAAAACTGCTTAATGACCGATTAACGGTGGAAAGCTTAGCATGCCCCAAATTTGTGCCTCTCGTTGAAAGTGGAGAATACGAGGAAATAGAAGCAGAGAAAATTGTGGAAGAATCTTTGAATCCTTTTAGAAAAAGTAAAATGGACACTTTAATTTTAGGTTGTACACATTACCCTATGTTAAAAAATACGATTGAGTCAGTTCTTGGTCAGTCTGTTAAAATTATTAGTTCCGGTGATGAAACAGCTCGTGAAGTAAGTACGATCTTATCATATAAGAATGGATTAAATCTTTCCGATGAAAAGAAACAGCATTTATTTTTAACAACTGGTTCTAAAGAGCTTTTCCAAGAAATAGCATCAAAATGGTTTGAAAAGCCGATTGAAAGTGTAAGAAAGATTACGTTAAATGAATTAGTTAATGGTAATAAAAATATATAAGCGATTAGGACTGTCTGCAAAATAGACAGTCTTTTTTATTTTGCTGTCAATATATTGTCCGAAAATTATCGGTATAAATTTTAAAAACAGCCCGTATACATACTAGTACAAACTGCCTTTGGAGGGATTATGAATGTTTAGAAAACATACAAAAATGGTTGCAGTTACTGTAATCGCCTCAGCGATGTTGCTTTCAGGTTGTGGTTTATTTGGAGGAGAGGAAGCGACAAAGGAAATTGATCCACCACAAAATGTCACATATACCGATGAAAATATCGATAAATTAGCAGAGGGTGAAGTGAAAGAAGTAAGTGATAAAAAAGTGAATGATGAGAAAGCGGTAGAGACGGTTAAAAGCGAGCTTTATTTAATTGATGAGAATGGTCTCGTTGTTCCGTATGCGGTTGATTTGCCAAAAACAGAAAGTATTGCAAAAGAATCACTTGAATATTTAGTAGTTGGCGGTCCGGTAACGAATATACTACCAAATGGCTTTAGGGCGGTTTTACCTGCAGATACACAAGTTTTAGGAGTAAATATTAAAGATGACGGTACTGCAATTGCTGACTTTTCACCTGAATTTAAAGATTATAAAAAAGAGGACGAAGAAAGAATACTGCAATCTATTACATGGACATTAACTCAGTTTGATTCCGTGAAAAAGGTCAAAATATGGGTGAATGGGCATGAACAAAAAGAAATGCCTGTAGATGGAACTCCTATTCAGGATGGAATAAGCCGAATGGACGGAATTAATTATGACACGTCAGATGTAGTGGATATTACAAATACACAGCCTTTAACAGTTTATTATTTAGCTGAAACTGGTGGGAAGGCTTATCATGTACCGGTAACAAAGAGAATAAGCAATGAGCAAAATGATCCGATTGTCGCTGCTGTTGATGAATTGATAAAAGGTCCTGAATCAACAGGATTATTAAGTGACTTTCAAAATGGAGTAAAGCTTTTAGGAGCACCTAAGTATGAAGACGGTAAAGTAACACTTGATTTTAATGAATCAATTTATGGCAGCCATGACGAGGAGAAGAAAATGATTTCGTCCAATGTATTAAAATCGATCGTTCTTACTTTAACGGAGCAAGAAGGGGTTGAGAGTGTTAATATTACGGTGAATGGTAAGGCTGATCTTGTGAAGGAAGACGGTAAAAAACTTGATAAACCAGTAACAAGACCACAGAATGTGAACACAGGTAGTTTTTAATTATGACTATTTGATATAATATATAGGAGAAGAAAAGAGGTGTTCTAAATGACACCTCTTCTTTATGTTTAGAAGACGAAATAGGAGTGGAATAGATGAGAAATGACGGCCGTAAATTGGATCAATTGCGTAATGTTGACATTGTAACAGATTTTACAATCCATCCAGAAGGTTCTGTATTAATAACTGTAGGGAATACAAAAGTTATTTGTAATGCGAGTATAGAAGAGAGAGTTCCTCCATTTATGAGAGGAGAAGGACGCGGCTGGATTACGGCAGAATATTCTATGCTTCCAAGAGCTACAGAGCAAAGAACAATTCGTGAATCGGCTAAAGGGAAAATAACTGGAAGAACAATGGAGATTCAAAGACTTATTGGTCGTGCACTCCGGGCTGTAGTCGATCTGCAAAAATTAGGTGAGAGAACGATTTGGATCGATTGTGATGTTATCCAAGCTGATGGAGGTACACGGACAGCTTCCATTACTGGTGCGTTCGTTGCAATGGTAATTGCTGTTGGAAAGCTTGTTGAAAAAGGAAAAATAAAAGAACTTCCGATAACAGATTTCCTAGCAGCTACATCTGTTGGAATTGATGCAGAGCTTGGCGAAATTCTCGATTTAAATTACATAGAAGATTCAAGTGCACAAGTAGACATGAATGTTATTATGACATCGACTGGAAAATTAGTAGAAGTACAAGGAACGGGAGAAGAAGCAACTTTTTCACGTGCTGAGCTTAATCAAATGTTAGATTTAGCGGAAAAAGGTATTTCTTCACTAATCGGGCATCAAAAAGAAGTACTTGGAGATTTAGCTGTTCATGTATTAGAGAATATAAATAAGCAGGAAGATTCGAAATGACAGACATTATTATTGCAACAAAAAACAGTGGGAAGGCTAAGGAATTCCAGCATATATTAAAGCCGCTTGGATATAATGTTCATTGTTTATTGGATTTTTCAGATGGAGAAGATGTAGAAGAAACAGGTCAAACTTTTATAGAGAATGCTATTTTAAAAGCAGAGGCAATTGCTAAGCAATATGGAAAATTAACAATTGCAGATGATTCAGGCTTAGTGATCGACTATTTAAATGGTGCTCCAGGCATTTTTTCGGCACGTTATGCGGGACTGGAAAAAAATGATCTTGCAAATATAAATAAAGTTCTTAATGAATTAGCAAATGTACCAAAAGACGAACGGGCGGCAAGATTCATATGTGCATTAGCTATTGCAGGACCGGCAAGAGAAACAATTACGGTGGAAGGTACATGTGAAGGCTATATTGCCGATGAGATGATAGGAACTAGCGGCTTCGGGTACGATCCGATTTTTGTCGTAAAAGATTTAGATGTGACAATGGCACAGCTGTCACCAGAACAAAAAAATAAAATTAGCCACCGTGCCAACGCAACGAAAAAATTAGAAAGCATTTTGAATTCATAGGGCGTGGTATTTGATGAAAATATTAATAATGAGTGACAGCCACGGATTAATAGACGAGGTAGAAGAAATTAAACTACGTCATCAACAAGAAGTTGATTATATGATCCATTGCGGTGATTCTGAATTAAAGGCAGCAGATCAAATCCTGTCCGGTATGGATGTTGTTAAAGGAAATTGCGATGATGATGAAGAATTGCCAAATGAAGTAATAAAAGAAATCGATGGCTGCCGTTTCTACATAACACATGGACATTTACACAATGTGAAAAGTACATTAATGAATGTAACGTACAGAGCGCTAGAATGTAATTGTGATATTGTTTGTTTCGGGCATTCCCATATCGCAGGTGCGGAGATGGCTAATGATATTTTATTTATTAATCCCGGCAGTATCCGTATGCCTAGAATGCGAAAAGAGAAAACATATGTTATACTCGAATTAGAAAATTCAACGGCAACTGTTCATTTTTATGAAGTGAATGGAGATATAATAAAAGGACTAACGGCTGAATTTATATTAAAAGATGGATGAGGAGGATACTCCTCTCCATCTTTTGAAAAAAAATTAAAAACTTTATTGACATTTAAACTTCAACTGAATATAATAATAATTGTCGCTGATACTTAAGTGATTATAATTAAATTAACTGTTTGTCCCAGTAGCTCAGCCGGATAGAGCATACGCCTTCTAAGCGTACGGTCGGGAGTTCGAATCTCTCCTGGGACGCTAATAAAAAACATTCATCAATTTGATGAATGTTTTTTTTTATTATACCATTGATTAAAAATAGAGAACTGTTTCCTCTATAATAAAAAAAGACCTGCTAGGTCCCAAATGGTTTGGCGAAGAATTCATTTATTTCTTCTAATGTCATCCCAGTACTTAAAGTAATCCAAACTAATTCATGCCAATCTTGTTCTGAGAGTGATTCTCTTAACATGTCCAGTTTCTCCATAGAATCTCCAATACTTTAAGAATATAGTTCTTTAATAACCAATTATGTTAAAAATTAGATAGTTAATAGGTATTTTAGACTGTATTTATAGAAAAGTAAAGGAGGAAAAGTATTAAATGCCATATTTCATATTTGGGATATGTCATGCAGAAAGGGAGAGCGTGTATTATGTTTTAGATACATATTGCACTAATTGGCTGGATAGGTAAAATGAAGCAGAGATAGGTGATTTTGATTAATTGATAAGCTGCAGGATAGATTAAAGGTATTTGAGCTAAGTATTTGTAACAGGAAGTTTTTAAACCCAGTCTGCTTTAATAGTAAACTTTAAAGATTTGCCAATGTATAATAAAGTATTAATTAGCTGGGCTGACTTTACAGCAAGGATATAAAATTAAAAGCATCATATATGAATATCTTTTGCTTCTTATTTTTTCTTCATTACTTGTCATTTAAATTATTCCACAGAAACTTTGTATCAAATAAAAAGAGTTAGTTTATAATAATAAGCGTTAAATATAATTTACTGCTTTAAAGCAGTTAAAACTGATTTTTCCTTATATTTCTCATTAGATTTTTTAGTAAAATTAAACATTTTTTATAATTCCAGTTTTTTATTTAATAATATTTCAAAAAAATATTATTTCCTATTTTCCAATCGTACCAATAATGTAAGCGGATACATGATAATTCATTGTTTAAATTATCTAATAATTCATAAAAATACTGTTGACATAAGGTAGTAAAGAGGCGTAATATAAGCTCAAACAAAGATAACCTGAACAACAGTTGTTCAGTAAAAACAACTTCATAAATCAGAAGTTATTAAATACTTTGTTTTACACAATAAAGTGAATTTTTAGTAGTTTAAGCGATATAGTCTACAGACTTTAAAATAAGTTAAAAAATGTTAATAAGCTAAAAAACGTTGAAGAGGACAAGTAATGTTTGGATAGGCATCTGCAGAGAGTCGGTGTACGCTGGAAACCGATGTTGCTCCCATATATGAACTCCCCTCTGAGTATTAACCTGAATTAATAGTAAGGTTAATCGGGTCCCATTCTTCGGTACTCGTTATTAAAGTGAACAGAGTGGTCTGTTCGTGAGGTGGTCAAATTGATCACGAAGAAGGGTGGTACCGTGAAAAGAGATTTTTAACCTTTTTGCCCCTTTGACCTATCGAAAGAGGGTCTTGTAAGGGGTGGGAAGGTTTTTTATATGCAATAAATTTTAAAATTGAACTGACTGGTCTAGAGTGACCTACATTAAAGGAGGAAGCACAATATGAGTACAAAAGTACAGTTGGATGACTCAACAGCCAAATGTACAGGAACAATGACAGGTGCAGAGATTTTAATTGAAGCACTAAGACGCGAAAATGTTGAAGCGATCTTCGGTTATCCTGGTGGAGCAGTACTTCCTATTTATGATAAGCTTTATAATTCTGGAATGTTCCACATTTTAAATCGTCATGAACAAGGCGGTATCCATGCTGCAGAAGGTTATGCGAGAATTTCAGGTAAACCAGGTGTTGTTATCGCAACTTCAGGTCCAGGGGCAACAAATATTATTACTGGATTAGCAGATGCGATGATTGATTCCCTTCCTTTAGTCGTCTTTACAGGTCAGGTTGCTACAACGGTTATTGGGTCGGATGCATTCCAAGAAGCGGATATTCTTGGTGTTACAATGCCGATTACAAAACATAATATTCAAGTACGTGATGTAAAAGATTTAACTCGTATTATTAAAGAAGCTTTTCACATTGCAACAACTGGTCGTCCTGGTCCGGTATTAGTTGATATTCCAAAGGATGTATCAATTGCAGAGACTGTTTTTGAATATGACTTTGATATCGATTTACCAGGATATCAGCCGACACAGGAACCTAACTATTTACAAGTTAGAAAGCTTGTTGAAGCTGTTAGCAGTGCGAAGAAACCAGCTATTCTTGCAGGTGCGGGAATCCTGTTTTCAGATGCAACAGCTGAGCTTTTAAAATACGCAGAACAACAGCAGATTCCGATCGTTAATACACTGCTTGGATTAGGAAATTTCCCTGCTGATCATCCTTTATTCTTAGGTATGGCAGGAATGCACGGTACGTACACTGCAAACATGGCTTTATATGACTGTGATCTGTTAATCAGTATCGGTGCAAGATTTGATGACCGTGTTACAGGTAATTTAAATCATTTTGCGAAAAAAGCTGTCGTTGCTCATATCGACATCGACCCGGCTGAAATTGGCAAAAACATTCCTACGCAAATTCCGATCGTAGGGGACGCTAAAAAAGTATTACAGCAGCTTATTGAGCAAGACGGTAAAAAAGGTGATTTTGCTGAATGGCATAAAGAGCTTGAGAGTAATAAGAAAGAGTATCCTTTATGGTATGTAAATGATGACTCAGAGCAATTAAAGCCACAGCGCATTGTGGAAATTATTCATGAGGCGACAAATGGTGATGCGATCGTTACGACTGACGTTGGTCAGCATCAAATGTGGGCTGCACAATTTTACAACTTCCAAAAACCAAATCGCTGGGTAACATCAGGTGGACTTGGAACGATGGGATTCGGACTTCCAGCTGCTATTGGTGCAGCATTCGCTGATCGTAAAGCGAACGTTGTGTCGGTTGTAGGAGATGCCGGTTTCCAAATGACTTTACAAGAGCTCTCAGTTGTTGAAGAACACAACTTAAATGTTAAGACAGTTATTTTAAATAACAAAGCTCTTGGAATGGTAAGACAATGGCAGGAAATGTTCTATGAAGAACGCTACTCGGAGTCTAAATTCACTTCACAGCCTGATTTTATTAAATTAGCTGAAGCATACGGCATTAAAGCTGTTCGCATTGAAGGTGAAAATGATTTAGATAAGTTAAGAGAAGCTGTAGCCGCTGAAGGTCCTGCTTTAATTGAAGTTGTCGTTTGTCAAGATGAAAATGTATTCCCGATGGTTGCATCTGGAAAAGGTTTGCAAGAGATGGTAGGTGTGAAAAAATGAGACGCATCATTACGTTAACAGTAAATAACCAAACTGGCGTTTTGAATCGTATTACTGGTTTATTCATGAAGCGCCACTATAATATTGAAAGCATCACAGTTGGACATTCTGAAATTGAAGGTATTTCTAAAATGACATTCGTTGTTAATGCTCAGGATGAAAAAGATGTTGAGCAAATAACGAAGCAGTTAAATAAGCAAATTGACGTGTTAAAGGTGACGGATATTACTAATCAGTCTATAGTAGCCCGTGAACTGGCACTAATTAAAGTTGGTGCTACACCAGCAAACCGTCTTGAAATATATAGCTTAATCGAGCCATTCAGAGCTTCTATCATTGATGTAAGCAAAGAAAGTCTAGTTATTCAAGTAACTGGAGAGTTCGATAAAATTGAAGCTTTAACTGATTTACTAAGACCATATGGTATTAAAGAAATCGCAAGAACTGGGACTACCGCTTTTACAAGAGGTACTCAAAAACAACAAAACCAAGCAAAAGTTTCATTAGTTTAATATTAGAATCTCGAAGCTTAATTTAATAACTTTAAGCTTCGGGTTTATAATAAAATTATACTTATTCATAATAAAAGGGAGAGATTATACATGGTAAAGGTATATTATAACGGAGATGTAAACGAAAGCGCATTACAAGGTAAAAAGGTAGCAATTATTGGTTATGGTTCACAAGGACATGCTCACGCTCTAAACTCAAAAGAAAGCGGAGTAGACGTAATCGTTGGTGTTCGTAAAGGCGGATCTTTCGATAAAGCTGTAGCAGATGGTCATCAAGTATTCACAGTTGCTGAAGCAGTAGAACAAGCTGACTTAGTAATGGTATTACTTCCAGACGAGCAGCAAGCAAAAGTTTACCAAGAAGAAATTAAACCTGGTTTAAAAGCTGGTAACGCATTAGTATTTGCTCACGGTTTTAACGTACATTTCAGCCAAATCGTTCCTCCAGCTGATGTAGATGTATTCTTAGTAGCACCAAAAGGTCCAGGACATTTAGTAAGAAGAACTTATGAAGATGGAGCTGGTGTACCAGGATTATTTGCTATCCATCAAGATGTTACTGGTACAGCTAAAGACGTAGCTTTAGCATATGCTAAAGCTATCGGTTCAACTCGTGGCGGTGTATTAGAAACAACATTTAAAGAAGAAACTGAAACAGATTTATTCGGTGAGCAAGCAGTATTATGTGGAGGAATCACTTCTCTAGTAAAAGCTGGTTTCGAAACATTAGTTGAAGCTGGATACCAACCAGAAATCGCTTATTTCGAATGTTTACATGAAGCTAAATTAATCATCGACTTAATGTACGAAGGCGGTTTAGCTAACATGAGATATTCAATTTCTGACACTGCACAATGGGGTGACTTCGTTTCAGGTCCACGCGTAATTGATGCAAGAGTTAAAGAATCAATGAAAGCAGTATTAACTGATATTCAAACAGGTAAATTTGCATATGACTGGATCTTAGAAAACCAAGCTAACCGTCCACAATTCAATGCAATCAATAATAATGAAAATGCACATTTAATTGAAGAAGTTGGTCAAAAACTCCGTGCTATGATGCCGTTTGTTAAACGTCAAGAGAAGGAAGCGGTGAATGCTGGTGCGAAGAATTAGTCTATTTGACACAACGCTCCGTGATGGCGAGCAATCTCCAGGTGTTAACTTAAATGTTAAGGAAAAGCTTGAGATTGCAAGGCAACTAGAAAGACTAGGTATGGACGTTATCGAAGCGGGTTTTCCCGCTTCCTCAAATAGTGATCTGCTAGCTGTACAAGAAATCGCTAAAACAGTTAAAAATAGTTCAATTACAGGTCTTGCAAGATCTGTAAAAGGCGATATCGATGCTGCATGGGAAGCTTTAAAATATAGTGAAGAGCCAAGAATCCACGTATTTTTGGCAACTTCACCAATTCACATGAAATATAAGTTAAATAAAACACCTGATCAAGTAATTGAAACAGCTGTTAATGCTGTAAAATATGCTGCTAAATATTTCCCAGTCATTCAATGGTCAGCAGAGGATGCTTGTCGTTCAGAACTGCCATTTTTAGCCAAGATCGTTGAAGAAGTTATTGCGGCAGGTGCGAAAATAATTAATATCCCAGATACAGTTGGTTATATTACACCGAAGGAATACGGTGAAATATTCAAGTACTTACAACAGAATGTTAAAGGGATTGAAAATATTACTTTATCTTCTCACTGTCATGATGACCTCGGAATGGCTGTTGCGAACGCTTTAGCAGCAATTGAAAATGGAGTAAACCAAATCGAAGGTACGATCAATGGACTTGGTGAAAGAGCTGGAAATACTGCACTTGAAGAGCTTGCGGTAGCACTCCATATTCGAAATGATTATTACAATGCTACGACTGGATTAGTACTAAATGAAATTAAGCGTACTAGTGATCTTGTAAGTAACTTAACTGGTATGATCGTCCCAGCTAATAAAGCTGTTGTAGGTAAAAATGCTTTTGCACATGAGGCAGGCATTCACCAGGACGGAGTACTAAAAGAGAAAACAACATACGAAATTATTTCTCCAGAATTAGTCGGTGTTACGACGAATTCAATGGTATTAGGAAAACATTCAGGCCGTCATGCATTTAAATCTAGATTAGTTGAACTTGGATATTCATTATCTGATGAAGAACTAAATAAAATGTTTAAAGCATTTAAAGAATTAACTGAGACGAAAAAAGAAATTACGGATGAAGATCTTAAAGCTTTAATGTTAGAGGAAAAAGTTGCAACGAACGATAATGGCTATGAATTAGAATCATTACAAGTTCAATTTGGAACAGCGCAAATTCCCACAGCAACAATTTCATTAAAAACAAAAGACGGAGAAATCATCCAAGAAGCTTCAACAGGAGCTGGAAGCGTAGAAGCTATTTATAATACGCTAGAACGTTGTATCGGCACAACTATTCAGCTAACTGACTATCGTATTCAGTCCAATACTAGTGGACGCGATGCACTTGCACAAGTTTATGTGAAGGTTAAAATTGGTGACGGTGAAGCAAGCGGCAGAGGTGTAGCACAAGATGTTTTAGAAGCATCTGCTAAAGCTTATATCAATGCTGTAAACCGCTGCACAATTGTTCCTGAAAAACTTGGAGCAATATAATATAACGTTTTTAGAAGATCGTAGGGGGAAGAAAAATGGAAAAGACGATTGCATTATTACCGGGAGACGGGATTGGAAAAGAAGTTTTAAAAGTAACTGTTGATGTTTTAAAAGCAATCGAAGAGCATTTTCACCATCAATTCCAATTTCAATATGGACTTATCGGTGGAGATGCAATCGATCAAACGGGAACACCGCTGCCTGATGAAACAGTGGAAATTTGTAAAAATGCAGATGCTGTTCTATTAGGGGCAGTTGGCGGACCGAAATGGGATAGTAATCCCCCAGCTCTTCGCCCGGAAAAAGGATTATTAGGAATACGTAAACAATTAGATTTATATGCTAATTTACGTCCAATTATTACTTTCCAAAGCTTATTAGATGAATCAGCTTTAAAAAGAGAATATATTGATGGAGTCGACTTCATCGTCGTACGTGAATTAACTGGCGGGCTTTACTTCGGTGAGCCTAGTGAAAGAATTACAAAAGACGGTGAAGAAGGTGCGGTTGATACTCTTATTTATAAAAGAAGTGAAATAAAGAGAATTATCGTATCAGCATTCGAAATGGCTTCAAAGCGCAGAAAGCATGTTACATCTGTTGATAAGGCAAATGTTCTAGAAACAAGCCGCTTATGGAGAGAAATTGCTGAAGAAGTAGCAAAAGACTATCCTGATGTTACTTTAGAGCATATGCTTGTTGACAATGCTGCAATGCAATTAATCAATGCTCCGAAACGTTTCGATGTAATCGTTACTGAAAATATGTTCGGTGATATTTTAAGTGATGAAGCTTCTATGATTACTGGGTCATTAGGCATGCTTCCATCAGCTAGTCTTTCATCAACTGGTCTTCATTTATATGAGCCAGTACACGGTTCAGCACCTGATATTGCTGGACAGAATATCGCTAATCCAACAGCTATGATTTTATCAGCTGCTATGATGCTTCGCCATTCATTTGATTTAGAAAATGAGGCAAAAGTACTTGAAGATGCAGTAAATCAAGTGTTACAATCAGGTAAACGAACTGCCGATTTAGCTAAAGGCGGCCCGTCTATTTCAACAGAACAATTGGCTGAAGAAATTAAAGCAATCATCGCAAAAAGCCAAACTGTTTCTAAATAAGAACTTATTTCGTTATTCATTTAATTAAAGATTACTATCAATTTTTATTAGAGCTAGAAGGATACAGCGCTTTTTGAGTACATTCGAAGAGCGCTCGTTTTCCATCTAGAGAAGGGAGAACAAACAATGAAGCCTCGTACAATAATTGAAAAAATATGGGATGAACATGTCGTACTCCAAGAAGACGGAAAACCGGATCTCCTTTATATCGATTTACATTTAGTTCATGAAGTAACATCACCTCAGGCTTTTGAAGGCTTACGTGAAAAAGGCAGAAAAGTAAAAAGACCTGATAGAACATTTGCAACGATGGACCACAATGTTCCGACTCTAAGCAAGGACCGTTTTGTTATTAGAGATGAAATCGCAAAACAGCAAGTTAGTACTCTAGCAAAAAACTGTGCAGCTTTCGGAGTGGAGCTTGCAGATTTAGAGAGTGAAGATCAAGGGATTGTACACGTAATTGGTCCTGAATTAGGTCTTACACTTCCTGGTAAAACGATCGTATGTGGTGATAGTCATACTTCAACACATGGTGCATTTGGTGCAATTGCATTCGGTATTGGTACAAGTGAGGTAGAACATGTTCTTGCTACACAAACATTATGGCGCCCACGTCCTAAAACATTAAATGTGCATGTAAGTGGAAAGCTTCAAAACGGTGTTGCAGCAAAAGATGTTATTTTAGCAATCATCGGTAAATACGGAGTTCGCTTCGGTACAGGTCATATTATTGAATTTACTGGTGAAGCGATTCAAGGTTTATCAATGGATGAGCGTTTAACAATTTGTAATATGTCAATTGAAGCTGGGGCAAGAGCTGGATTAATCGCACCGGATGAAATAACTTTTGAATATATTAAAGGCCGTAAATTCGCACCTGAAGGCGAAGAGTTTGATAGAGCAGTTGAATACTGGAGATCACTAAGATCTGATGAAGGCTGTGAATACGACAAAGTATTAACGCTTGTAGGAGAGGACATTGAACCAACAGTAACATGGGGTACACATCCTGGAATGTCAGTTGGAATTAATGATAAAACTCCATCTCTAGAAAACTATGAAACTGAAGAAGAAAAGAATGAAATTAAACGTGCATATGCTTACATGGGATTAGAAGAAAATACTCCGATCAAAGATATTAAAATTGATCATGTATTCATCGGTTCATGTACAAATTCAAGATTAACAGACTTACGCCAAGCTGCTGAAATCGTAAAAGGAAATAAGGTTGATCCAAATGTTAGAGCGATTATCGTTCCTGGTTCTTATTCTATTAAAAGAAAAGCAGAAGAAGAAGGCTTAGATAAGATTTTCCTTGATGCTGGATTTGAGTGGAGAGAATCTGGATGCAGTATGTGTTTAAGTATGAATGATGACTATGTTCCTGAAGGAGAGCGCTGTGCTTCTACTTCAAACCGTAACTTCGAAGGAAGACAAGGGAAAGGTGCAAGAACGCATTTAGTTAGTCCGCCAATGGCTGCTGCTGCTGCACTTTATGGAAAATTTGTAGACGTCAGAAAACTTGAGAAACAAGAAATCTACTCTTAAGCAGGAGGTTGCACGATGGAACCATTTACTACCCTTACTGGGACAGTTGGAGTATTAAATCGTAAAGACGTTGATACTGACCAAATTATCCCAAAGCAGTTCTTAAAAAGAATCGAAAAAACAGGCTACGGCCGCTTTGCATTTTTTGACTGGAGATATTTTGATGACGGGACAGAAAACCCGGAATTTGAATTAAATAAAGAAGAAGCTAAAGGAGCTACAATTTTACTTGCTGGTGAAAACTTTGGTTGTGGTTCATCTCGTGAACATGCACCATGGGCATTATCAGATATGGGTTTTAAAGTGATTTTAGCACCATCTTATGCTGATATTTTCCATCAAAACTGTTTAAAAAATGGTCTTTTACCAATTTCATTAGAGAGCACGATCTTAGATACAATTATTGAGAAGACAAAAACTGATGGATACAAATTAACAGTTGATCTTGCAGAACAGAAGCTTCGTGATAATGAAGGATTTGCCGTTTCTTTTGATGTTGATCCATATTGGAAAGACATGCTTTTATACGGTAAAGACGAAATTGATTTAACTTTAGCACATGCCGATAAAATTGAAGATTTTGAAGTGAACAGAAGAGCTACGTTTTTATAAGTAGCTCTTTTTTTAAAAATATCGATCTTGTTTTCTCACTGTTTAATTTGGTAAACTAAAAACCAAATGTCTGCATGCTGGAGTTGGTTTAAATATTATGAAAGAAAAAAAAAGCTCTAAAGTTATTCCTTTTCCTAATTTAAAGAAAAGATTAATTGATAAAGGAATGGCAGCATTAAAAGAGAAAAACTTTCAAGAAGCATTGGAACTATTTATAGAGGCACAGGAAATAGATAGAGAAAATGAAGCAGAAATTCAATTTGGAATTGCTCTTTGTTTAATGGAGCTCGGACAATTAGAAGAAGCGAAGAAAACTTGTAAAAAAATGCTCTTAGAAGATACAGGTGATTATTTTACTGTATTACAAGTCTATTTAACGATTCTTATCCAGCTTCATCAATATAAAGAGGTGCAAGAGACAATTGAAGCTGTTCTTGAAGAGAATCAATTGCCTGCACAAAATGCCGAGCAATTTTATAAGCTACTGGAATTCAGCCGCAAAATGAATGAAACTGGTGAAGTAGATTTAGATGATACGGTGGAAAGCAATATTGATTTTGGAAGTGAACATGATCAAATGCTATTCATTCAATCATTAAAAAATCAAAATGTTATAAAATATATCCAACAATTAAAAATGATATTAGAAGATCCTAATACGAATCCGGTTATTAAAACACTTGCCTTGCAATTATTAATGGACAGCGAGATTGAAAAGGAAGTAACTGTTCATAAGTTTGGAAAGACGCTGGACGTTAAACCGAGTGCTCTCTTTGATCCGAATGAGCTCGCGTTCACAAAAAAAGTGATTAATATTTTGGATGATACATTAGGGAATGAAAATCCTGTATTATTTGAAACTGTTAAAGAATTATGGCTTCGTCATTTATATGTACTCTTTCCATTTACACCAGAGCCTGCTGAAGAAAAGCTTTGGGCTGCAGCTCTTCATTTAGTAGGATATGAAATGCATGGTATTACATTAGAAAGAGAAGAGATGGAAGCAATGTACGGAGTGTCTTTAGAACAAATAGAGCATTTATGTGTGAACATTTATCATTTAGAAGAAATTTCTTATATGCAAATATAGGCTATATGTTGAAAGCATCATTATCTATGTTATAATATAATGGTTGCAAAATCGTGATTAATTGTATATAAGGTCAAAAATTTCAAAAAATGTAAAATTACATATGTAGTGTAAGTGTCTTTTGTCATATGTTAAAAAGGCGCTTTTCACATATGGAATAAGGCCTTTATCTATGATGCAAATTCTTTACTATCGTTAACAGTTGGTTTTTATAGAAACCTACATAAACAGGTATAACTCGTCTTTTGCTTGTTAACAATGGGACAAGACATCCTCGCGTTGTACCTATCACTGATTCGCACAATATTTATAGATTTTTGGAGGGAATAAATATGTCAGTAAAATGGGAAAAGCTTGAAGGGAACGAAGGAGTTTTAACAATTGAAGTTCCTGCAGAAGATTTTAATACAGCGCTTGATGAAGCGTTCAAAAAGGTTTCAAAACAAGTATCAATTCCTGGTTTCCGTAAAGGTAAAATTCCACGCGGTATGTTTGAACAACGTTTTGGAGTAGAAGCTCTTTATGAAGATGCTTTAGATATTATTCTTCCAACAGCATATCCAAAAGCAGTTGACGAAGCTGGTATCGATCCAGTTGATCGTCCGGAAATCGATGTAGAGCAAATCGAAAAAGGAAAAAGTGTTATTTTTAAAGCAAAAGTAACAGTTAAACCTGAAATCAAATTAGGTGAATATAAAGGATTAGCAGTTGAGAAAATGGATACAACTGTTACAGATGAAGATGTTGAAAATGAATTAAAAACACTTCAAGAGCGCAACGCTGAATTAGTTGTAAAAGAAAGCGGAGCAATCGAAAATGGTGACACAGTTGTTATCGACTTTGAAGGATCTGTTGACGGTGAAGTATTTGAAGGCGGTACAGCTGAGAACTACTCAATTGAAATCGGTTCTGGAACATTCATCCCTGGTTTTGAAGAGCAGTTAGTAGGAGTAGAAACTGGTGCTGAGAAGAATGTAGAAGTAACATTCCCAGAAGAATACCATGCTGAAAACCTTGCAGGTAAGCCAGCTGTATTCAAAGTAAAAGTTCATGAAATCAAAGGTAAACAATTACCTGCTTTAGATGATGAATTTGCAAAAGATGTAGATGAAGCAGTGGAAACACTTGATGAATTAAAAGCAAAAACAAAAGCACGTTTAGAAGAAGCTAAGACAAGAGAAGCAGGAATTAAACGACGTGATGAGCTAGTAGCAAAAGCTGCTGAAACTGTAGAAGTTGATATTCCACAAGCAATGGTTGACTCTGAAGTTGACCGTATGTACCAAGAATTTGAACAACGTCTTACAGCACAAGGAATGAGCGTAGAATTATATGCACAATTCACTGGTCAAGATGAAGCTGCATTAAGAGACCAAATGAAAGAAGATGCTGCTGTACGTGTTAAATATAACTTAGTACTTGAAGCGATTGTTAAAGCTGAAAACATCGATGCTTCTGATGAAGAAGTAGAAGAGGAAATTAATAAAATTGCTGAAGCATACAATATGCCAGTAGAAAATGTACGTCAAGCACTTGGCGGAGCTGCTGATAATATTAAAGAAGAAATAAAAATTCGCAAAGCAATTGAATTTCTTGTAGAGAACAGCAAAGATGTTGCATAATATAGTATAAAGAAACAAGGCGCGATTAGATCGTGCCTTGTTTTATACAAAATAATATCCATTTACTATGTTGCAAATATCTTCCCCATCTTGTATTTATGAATCTTTCCATTAAATAAATGCTATTTTTAACGTTCATTTGGGTAAGATAAAGACAAGTTCAATATTCATACATATCATCGGTATTACTACACTTTACAACATATATTCAATTTTTTACTATAGTAGACAAAGTTTTTTATTTCTAGAGTGTTTTATTACCTCTTACCAACATAGTTATGGTAAAATGCAAAATACATACTTTTATTACTTGTTTTAATGTATGCATAAGAAGCGGTCAAGTTTATTATGATTGTAGATAAAGATATAAGGGGTGAAAGAATGTTTAAATTTAACGACGAAAAAGGACAATTAAAATGTTCATTTTGCGGTAAAACTCAAGATCAGGTTCGCAAGTTAGTTGCGGGTCCAGGTGTATATATATGTGATGAATGTATTGAATTATGTACTGAAATCGTGGAAGAAGAATTAGGTACTGAGGAAGAAGTAGAGTTTAAAGATGTACCGAAGCCTAAGGAAATCGATGATATTCTTGATGAATATGTCATTGGTCAAGAAAAAGCAAAAAAATCATTAGCTGTAGCTGTTTACAATCATTATAAACGTATTAATTCAAATAGTAAAATTGATGATGTGGAGCTTTCAAAAAGTAATATTGCTATGATTGGTCCAACAGGAAGCGGAAAAACATTACTTGCACAAACTTTAGCACGTATTTTAAATGTTCCATTTGCCATTGCTGATGCAACATCACTTACAGAGGCTGGATATGTTGGAGAAGATGTGGAGAACATTCTTTTAAAATTAATTCAAGCTGCTGATTATGATGTGGAAAAAGCAGAAAAAGGAATTATTTATATTGATGAAATTGATAAAGTAGCACGTAAATCTGAAAATCCTTCTATTACTCGTGATGTATCTGGTGAAGGTGTACAGCAGGCACTTCTTAAAATATTAGAAGGAACTGTTGCAAGCGTTCCTCCACAAGGTGGACGTAAGCACCCGCATCAAGAATTTATCCAAATTGACACAACAAATATCTTATTTATCTGTGGTGGTGCATTTGATGGCATCGAACAAATTATTAAACGCCGCTTAGGTAAAAAAGTAATTGGTTTCGGTTCAGATAATAAGAAGGAAGATTTAGATAAAAAAGCACTTCTTGCAAGAGTATTGCCAGAGGATTTACTTAAATTTGGTTTAATTCCTGAATTTATCGGACGTTTACCTGTTATTGCAAGCTTAGAGCCTTTAGATGAAGATGCTCTAGTTGAGATTTTAACGAAACCGAAAAATGCGCTAGTAAAACAATATCAAAAGATGCTTGACTTAGACGGTGTTGAGCTTGAATTTGAAGATGATGCACTAGTGGAAATCGCTAAAAAAGCGATTGAACGAAAAACAGGAGCACGTGGTTTACGTTCTATCATTGAAGGAATTATGTTAGAGATGATGTATGACTTACCTTCACGTGAAGATATAGCGAAATGTATTATCACGGCAGAAACTGTTACAGAAAAAACGCCGCCGAAACTTGTGTTAAAAGACGGCACAGTTGTAGAAAAAGATACAAAAACATCTGCATAATGAAAGAACCTGTATGATTTATTTTTTCATACAGGTTTTTTGCTGTGCACATATTTAATAACCGGTTTAGTGTAATACTTCTTTATGTTAAATTTTTCTTATTTTTTACCTTGCAAAAACGTTTAATCCTCTCCATGCTCGGAAATAATAGCTATAAATTGCCTATAAGAGGAAGATTATTAGGCTTGCTTATGAGAAATTTATTAGATTCAATTAGTTATCAATGAAGAAATGGGCCCTTCATTGATGAAAGTTTCGAATAAGATTATACATACAGTGTAGCGGTAATTAGACTTCTTTGCAGGAGGGACTTTCAATGAGTTGGACGAGTATTGCGTTGTTTATACAACTGTTTTTCGGGATTATTATCGGAATGTATTTTTTGAATTTATTAAAAGGTCAGAGGACACAGAAAGTATCGATTGACCGTGAATCAAAAAAAGAGATGGAACAGCTTAGAAAAATGAGGGCTATTAAATTAACAGAGCCTCTTGCGGAGAAAGTTCGTCCGAAAAGCTTCAAAGATATTGTTGGACAACAGGATGGGATCCGCTCATTAAAAGCCGCTTTATGTGGACCGAATCCTCAGCATGTTATTATTTATGGTCCGCCGGGTGTTGGGAAAACAGCTGCAGCAAGGCTCGTATTAGAAGAAGCGAAAAAAAATGAAAAATCGCCGTTTAAAGAAGATGCTGTGTTCGTTGAATTAGATGCAACGACAGCAAGATTTGATGAACGAGGGATTGCTGACCCATTAATAGGTTCTGTCCATGATCCAATTTATCAAGGGGCAGGAGCAATGGGGCAGGCAGGAATACCGCAGCCTAAACAAGGAGCTGTTTCCCACGCTCATGGAGGAGTACTGTTTATTGATGAAATTGGTGAATTGCATCCAATTCAAATGAATAAGTTATTAAAGGTATTGGAAGATAGAAAAGTATTTTTAGAAAGTGCTTATTATAGTGAAGAAAATAATCAAATTCCAAATCATATACATGATATTTTCCAAAAAGGATTGCCAGCTGATTTTCGTTTAATCGGTGCGACGACAAGAACGCCTAGCGAAATACCGCCAGCAATAAGGTCACGATGTTTAGAAGTATTCTTTCGTGATCTCGAACGTGAGGAACTTGCCATCGTGGCAAAGGGTGCTGCTAAAAAAGTGAATATGGAAGTATGCGAAAAAGGGATTGATACGTTAACTACATATACTCATAGCGGAAGAGAAGTAGTGAATATGATGCAAATTGCTGCTGGTATGGCCATTTCAGAGGATCGAAATGCAATTACTGTTCAAGATCTTGAGTGGGTTATTCATTCCAGTCAGTTAACACCGAGACATGATAAAAAAATTAACAAAAAGGCGAAAGTCGGATTAGTTAACGGATTAGCAGTGTATGGTCCGAACACTGGATCATTATTAGAAATTGAAGTAATGGTTATTAGTGCAGAAAAGGATAAAGGAAGCATTAACATTACTGGAATTGTAGAAGAAGAAAGTATCGGTGATCGAGGTAAATCTATCCGACGCAAAAGTATGGCAAAAGGCTCTATTGAAAACGTAATTACAGTACTAAGATCAATGGGAATTCAAGCTGCTGATTATGATATCCATGTTAACTTCCCAGGAGGTATTCCAATTGATGGACCGTCAGCAGGAATTGCAATGGCGACTGGTATTTTCTCTGCTATTCACCGCATACCTATTGATAACACAGTTGCAATGACAGGGGAAATCAGCATTCATGGTTTCGTTAAGCCAATTGGCGGGGTCATCCCAAAAATTAAAGCTGCAAAAAATGCCGGTGTAAAAAGGGTAATCGTTCCAAAAGAAAATATGCAATCTATTTTAAATGAAATTGAAGGTATCGAAATTATACCGGTACAACATCTTCAGGAAGTACTTGATATTGCATTAGTTAATCCGCCAAGGGAACAAGTAAATTCTATTATTTCTACTTCTCATACAGTAAAGCAGGAATCAGTATAATTCATTCGAAATAGTCTGACCGTAAGAGCGGGAGAGCTTTATTTATCTCGTTTTACGTATCAGGCTTTTTTTATGGACAATTATACTAGGAGAGAAAATCTATTGTATTTCATTCATTTTTGAAAACCACTTTTTCTAAAGATTTCACTCTTTTAATGTAAAAATTTTAGTCAAGAATCTAAAGAACGGGTATACTACATAAGGAATGAATGGATATACATGTTGTTCCAAATAGACACTTGTATTACAATAGGATAAAATTGTACAAGAACTTTATCCGCTTCTTAACAGTCAGTAAGATTTACTGATGAGTAAAGGGTTCGTTGGTTGAACTGACTGTAAGTGAGAGATGAGACAAAACTATTTATAGAAGTTATACTTTATATTACTGTCCGGAGGTGTTTTTAGCATGGCGAACGGAGAGACAATTATCGTCCCACTCCTACCTTTGCGAGGGTTGTTAGTCTATCCAACGATGGTACTGCATCTTGATGTAGGCAGAGACAAATCTATTCAGGCATTGGAAAAAGCAATGATGGATGATCATACAATCTTTTTAACGACGCAAAAAGAAGTATCCATAGATGAACCTACGATAGAAGATATTTATTCAATAGGTACATTAACAAAAATTAAGCAAATGCTTAAATTGCCTAATGGAACGATCCGTGTGTTGGTTGAAGGTTTGGAACGTGCTGAAATTCAATCATTTGTTGAGAAAGAAGATTATTACGCTGTTGAAATTACTACTTTTAAAGAGCCGTTAGAGAAAACAGCGGAAGAAGAAGCTCTAATGAGAACGATGTTAGACTATTTTGAACAATACATAAAACTATCAAAAAAAATATCTGGAGAAACATATGCAACAGTTTCAGATATTACAGAGCCAGGAAGAATGGCAGATATTATCGCTTCCCATTTGCCGTTAAAGCTCCCAGAGAAGCAAGGGATATTAGAAACAGTTGATGTAAAGGAAAGAATTAATCGTATTTTATCCATTATTCATAATGAAAAGGAAGTTCTGCAGCTAGAAAAGAAAATTAGTCAGAACGTCAAACGCTCTATGGAAAGAACGCAAAAAGAATATTATTTGCGTGAACAAATGAAGGCGATCCAAAAGGAGCTCGGAGATAAAGAAGGAAAGACTGGTGAAGTAGCCGCTCTTACTGAAAAAGTGGAAAAAGCAGGAATGCCGGAACACGTAAAAACAACAGCTCTTAAAGAACTAGATCGTTATGAGAAGATACCTTCAAGCTCTGCTGAGAGTGGAGTTATCCGCAACTATATTGAATGGCTGCTTTCCCTCCCATGGTCAAATGCTACTGAAGACCGTTTAGATGTTAATATTGCTGAGAAAGTTTTAGATGAAGAACATTATGGACTTGAGAAAGTAAAAGAGCGTGTGCTTGAATATTTGGCTGTTCAGCAGTTAACTAACTCATTAAAAGGTCCTATTCTTTGCTTAGCAGGTCCTCCGGGGGTAGGAAAAACGTCATTAGCTCGTTCTATTGCAAAGTCTTTAAATCGAAACTTTGTCCGTGTTTCCCTCGGTGGTGTGAGAGATGAATCAGAAATTCGCGGACATCGCCGAACATATATCGGAGCAATGCCAGGGAGAATTATCCAAGGGATGAAAAAAGCGGGAACGATCAATCCGGTCTTTTTATTAGATGAAATTGATAAAATGTCCAGCGATTTCAGAGGGGATCCATCGTCAGCAATGCTTGAAGTACTAGATCCGGAACAAAATCACAATTTCAGTGATCACTATATCGAAGAAACGTATGATTTATCAAAAGTAATGTTTATAGCAACAGCTAATAATCTTGCATCTATTCCTGGACCACTGCGAGACAGGATGGAAATTATTACGATTTCTGGTTATACAGAGCTTGAAAAAATTCATATTGCAAAAGATCATCTGCTGCCAAAGCAAATGAATGACCATGGTTTAAAGAAATCCCAATTATTAGTGAAGGAAGATGCAATTCAGTCATTAATACGTTATTATACTCGTGAAGCTGGTGTCCGAAGTTTAGAAAGACAGCTTGCCACACTTTGCAGAAAATCGGCAAAATTAATAGTGAAACAAGAACGTAAAAAAGTAACGATTACAAATAAAAATATCGTTGACTTTTTAGGAAAGCATCAGTTCAGATACGGAGAAGCAGAATTAGAAGACCAAATCGGTGTGGCAACAGGTCTTGCTTATACGACAGTCGGCGGTGATACATTATCGATTGAAGTATCTGTGACACCAGGAAAAGGAAAGCTTATTTTAACTGGTAAACTGGGCGATGTAATGAAAGAGTCTGCACAGGCAGCATTTAGCTATATTCGTTCAAGAGCAGATCAACTGCAAATTGATCCTGACTTTTACGAGAAAAATGATATCCATATCCATGTTCCTGAGGGAGCAGTGCCAAAAGACGGACCTTCTGCTGGAATAACAATGGCAACAGCGCTAATTTCCGCTTTAACAGGGCGTGCGGTTCGCAAAGAAGTAGGAATGACAGGGGAAATTACATTGAGAGGCAGAGTGCTGCCAATTGGTGGCTTAAAAGAGAAATCGCTCAGTGCCCATCGAGCAGGCTTAAAGAAAGTACTTGTCCCAATCGAAAATGAGAAAGACTTAGACGATATTCCGGAAAGTGTTCGCAATGAACTTACTTTCGTGCTCGTCTCTCATTTAGATGAAGTACTTAATCATGCGTTAGTAGAGGAGAAATAATGAAAGTAACTAGTTCTGATATTGTAATAAGTGCGGTTAGACCAGCTCAATATCCTGATGTGGATTTGCCGGAGATTGCTCTTGCAGGCCGGTCAAATGTCGGTAAATCATCATTTATTAATAAAATGATAAATCGTAAAAATTTAGCGAGAACATCATCAAAGCCTGGTAAAACACAAACATTGAATTTTTATATTATTAATGAAATATTACATTTTGTTGATGTCCCGGGTTATGGCTTTGCGAAAGTATCGAAAACAGAGCGTGAAGCATGGGGAAAAATGATTGAAACATATTTAAAAAACCGGGAGCAGTTAAGAGCGGTTATCCTGTTAATAGATGTCCGTCATCCGCCTACAAAAGATGATGTCACGATGTACGATTTTTTAAAGCATTATGACCTTCCGACAATTGTTATTGCAACAAAGGCCGATAAAATACCGAAAGGGAAATGGCCGAAACATTTGAAAGTGGTAAAAGAAACGTTAAATATGGAGAAAGAGGATCATCTTATTCTCTTTTCATCTGAAACAGGTCAAGGTAAGGAAGAAGCTTGGAATATTATTCAACATTTTATGTCATAATGATAATAGTAGAGATTTTAAGCCCAGAATAAAGATAAAATTCTGGGCTTTGATCGTATAAAGTGGAAGCTATGAACTTTTATTTTTCTTCATATATAATACGATAGCCCCGCTGGCTAAAATCAATATTGCCGGCTGCACTAGGGGTACTACTAAAGGTTCCACCGTATTAATCATTTGCACCATTTGCTGTTTGCTGTTTAAAGATTGCATAAGATCATCATAATAATGGATAAATAGAGCAAATAAAAAGACAATGACACTTTGGATATATCCGGTTTTAGTGCTGACAGATGTAAGTAACAGACCAACTGCTATAATACATAAGAACATTGTCGAATGGCTCGGCCAAGTTGAGACTTTTGGAGCATAAATCAAATGAACACCAAGACCAATTAAAATAGTTCCAGGTAATATTGTCGAATGATCCCTCTCCATATGCCCGCTAATGAGAAAGGATAATCCGATAACAATAAGAGACATTTGCCAACTAAATAACCCATCAAAAATTTGAGCATTTGTTTTTTGGAATAAGAAATAAATTCCAAACATTAATAAAAGAACAGCAGGAAATAAACCGATTTTCTTCATAATATCACCCCATGCATATAAACTTAGTAACTTGATTGATATAGTTTTTTTTGTTATTGTACTTAATAGAGAAAACATATTAAAGGTGTACTTTATAAAGAAAATAAATAGGATGTATTTTCTTTATAAAGAACGAGTGTGTATAATTTAGCTAAATATGACGAAATGTAGCCATTTTGATTGTATCATACCATAGATTTTCATATACTGTTCAAATTTAACAATAAAGAAAAAATTTGAACATGGTATACTTATTAGTAGAGAATTTTCATTTGGGAGTGTAAAAGGAAAATGCATATTCTTGTAGTCAGTTTAAATTATAAGACTGCCCCTGTTGAAATTCGTGAAAAGCTTACTTTTCAACCTAATGAATTAGGACAAGCGATGAAACAGTTAAAAAAACAGAAAAGTGTTTTAGAGAATATTATTGTCTCAACCTGTAACCGGACTGAAATTTATGCTGTTGTTGATCAGTTGCATACTGGCCGTTACTATGTAAAAGCTTTTTTAGCTAATTGGTTCGGTTTTGATAAAGATGATATTACTCCATATTTAAACATATACGAGACAGATGGCGCAATTGATCATCTTTTTAAAGTTGCCTGTGGTCTGGATTCAATGATTTTAGGTGAGACGCAAATTCTCGGACAAGTACGCACAAGCTTTTTGCTAGCACAGGAAGAAGAGACGATCGGAACAGTTTTTAATCAACTTTTTAAACAAGCAATTACGCTGGCAAAAAGAGCACATGCGGAAACAGAAATTGGTGCAAATGCTGTTTCTGTAAGCTATGCAGCTGTTGAGTTAGGAAAGAAGATTTTCGGTGATTTAAAGACGAAGCATGTACTTATTTTAGGTGCCGGGAAAATGGGCGAGTTGGCAGTAAAAAACTTGCATGGAAGCGGTGTCGATAAAGTAACTGTTCTCAACCGTACAGTTGAGAAAGCAGAGGTTTTAGCACAGCGTTTTGATGGACAGGCAAAAGGAATGAATGAGCTGCAATGCGCACTTCTTGAGGCCGATATCGTTATTAGCTCAACTGGTGCAAACGGTTTCGTCATTACGAAAGAATTAATGACATACGTAGAGAAGATGAGAAAAGGAAGACCATTATTTATGGTTGATATTGCTGTACCTCGTGATCTTGATCCTAAATTGGCAGAGCTTGATAATGTCTTTTTATATGATATAGATGATCTTCAAGGAATCGTGGAAGCGAATTTAAAAGAAAGAGAAGCTGCTGCAGAACAGATTCATCTTTTAATTGAAGCCGAGATGGTTGAGTTTAAACAATGGATTAACACATTAGGGGTTGTCCCAGTTATCTCTGCCCTTCGTGAAAAGGCATTAGCGATTCAGGCAGAAACGATGCAAAGTATTGAAAGAAAGATGCCGAATTTAACAGAACGTGAAAAGAAAGTGTTGAATAAGCATACGAAGAGTATTATTAATCAAATGCTTCGTGATCCGATTGTGAAAGTAAAAGAGTTGGCTGCTGAACCAAATGCTGAGCAGATGCTAGATCTATTCCAAAAAATATTTAATATTGAAGAGGTTGTTGAGGAACCGATCGGTGGACAAAGAGACACCAACGAGCAAGTTATTAGACACCAAGTTTCACTTCAATCGTAAGTGAGTGACTTTCTTATGATCGATATGACAAGGTTAAATGAAGCAACGATCATTATATATGCATTATGTGTCCTTTTATATTTTATAGATTTTTTAATTCATAACCGGAAGGTAAGCAAGGCTGCCTTCTGGTTACTTTCTATTGTTTGGGTTTTTCAAACATTTTTTTTATTTAATCGAATGTATGAAATAGAAAGATTTCCCGTTTTGAATATGTTTGAGGGGCTTTATTTCTATACATGGGTATTAGTTACATTATCACTTGCCCTGAATAAATTTATTAAAGCTGAATTTATTATGTTTTTTACGAATGTTCTTGGTTTTATTATGATGGCTTTGCATACATTTGCACCTTCTCAGCATGAATCGGTAGCTGTTTCCGGCCAGCTCGTTTCAGAATTGCTGTTTATCCATATAACGATGGCGATTTTATCTTATGGAGCATTCTCTTTATCGTTCGTTTTTTCTCTTTTATATATGCTGCAGTATAATCTGTTAAAAAAGAAAAAATGGGGGAAAAGATTGCGGCGGCTGGAGGATTTATCAAAGCTTGAACATATGTCTTACGTATTAAATGTAATGGGTGTACCAATGTTATTATTAAGTTTGATTTTAGGAATTATTTGGGCTTATATTAAAATTCCTAATTTTGGGTGGTATGATGCGAAAGTGATTGGTTCTTTCATTGTGCTCTCCACGTACAGCTTTTATTTATATAATCGCCTTGTAAGGGAGCTGCAGGGAAAGGCAGTAGCTTATTGGAATATAATTTCATTTTTAGTCGTACTTATTAACTTTTTCTTATTCGGAAGTTTATCGAATTTTCATTATTGGAACTATTAAGCCGCTGTAGGAGGATTTTTTATGAGAAAAATAGTAGTTGGATCGAGACGAAGCAAGCTTGCATTAACACAAACAAATTGGGTTATCGATAGATTGAAAGAATTCGGTCTTCCTTTTGAATTTGAAGTGAAGGAAATTGTAACGAAAGGTGACCAGATTATTGATGTAACTCTGTCAAAAGTTGGTGGGAAAGGCTTATTCGTAAAAGAGATTGAACAGGCGATGCTTGATGGTGAAATCGACATGGCTGTGCACAGTATGAAAGATATGCCGGCTGTTTTGCCAGAGGGTCTTACAATCGGTTGTATCCCTCATCGTGAGGATCATCGTGATGTGCTCATTTCAAAGGATAATAAAACATTAGATGAACTGCCAGAAGGAGCAATCATCGGTACGAGCAGTCTCCGCAGAAGTGCTCAAATATTAAGAAGAAGACCAAATGTTGAAATAAAGTGGATACGTGGAAATATTGATACAAGACTTAAAAAACTTCAAGACGAAGAATACGATGCCATTATTTTAGCTGCTGCAGGTTTATCAAGAATTGGCTGGAATAAGGAAATTGTCTCTGAGTTTTTAGATCCTGATATTTGTCTGCCGGCTGTTGGTCAAGGTGCTCTTAGTATTGAATGCCGGGAAGATGATAAAGAAGTGCTTGATTTATTAGCAAAGTTTACTGATGAAGCAACACATTTAGCTGTGACAGCAGAACGTGCATTTTTACATGAGATGGAAGGCGGCTGCCAAGTGCCGATTGCGGGCTTTGCAACTGTGAATGATAATAAAGAGGTAACATTAACAGCACTTATCGCTTCTCCTGATGGAGATGAAATTTATAAGGAAATGCAGACAGGTAAAGATCCAATTACTGTCGGTAAAGAAGCTGCTAAAGTGTTGACAGGTCAAGGTGCAAAAGAGCTGATTGACAGAGTAAAAGAGGAGCTTGATAAATAATGGATGGAAAACGTCCATTGCTAGGCAAGCGTGTGCTTATTACGAGAGCGAAAGAGCAAAGCTTAAAGTTTGCAAGAAGAATAGAAGAAAATGGGGGAGTGCCGGTCATTACCCCTCTTTTAAAAATTGAGGCTAATCATAATGATGAATCTGTCATGAAAAAGCTTCAAACTTTTGATAGCATTGTATTTACAAGTGTGAATGGTGTTATTTTTTTTAAGCAGTACTTAGATCTTCATAATATTCCCTTTCATTCACTGAATTCATTCGTTATTGCAGCAGTGGGTATTAAAACAAGGAAAGAAATCGAAAGTCTGGGCGTTTCCGTTCAGATTATGCCGACTGAATTTATTGCTGAAGAACTGGCGGATGAAATTGCTAATAAACTGAAGAAAAAATCAAGTATTCTCATTGTCCGAGGAAATTTGGCAAGACCAGTATTAATTGAGCATTTAAAAGCTGAGGAATTTACTGTGACAGATCTGGTCGTTTATAATACAATTCATAATGATGAAGAAGAAACGATATTGAAAAAGTTATTAGAAGAAAATAAGCTGGATTTTATTACATTTACAAGTCCCTCAACTGTTCACAGCTTTATGAAAATAATTGATAAAGAGAAATATAAAGAGTATCTTGAAAAGCTGACAATTGTAAGCATTGGACCGATTACGAATAATGCGTTAAAAGAATATGGATTAAATGGTTTCATGCCCTTAGAGTATACGACTGATAAAATGGTTGAGCTTATGGAAAGCATATGTAATAACGGGAGGAATATGTAATGGGAAATTATTTTAATCGTCATCGCAGATTGCGTACGAATGCAAGTATGAGAGCATTAGTCCGGGAAACATATCTTCATGCAGAAGATTTAATCTATCCTTTTTTTGTTGTAGAAGGGGAAAATAAAAAAGAAGAAATTGCTTCTATGCCGGGAGTTTATCAACTTTCTTTAGACAATGTTCATAAGGAAATGGAAGAGGTCGTCAGACTCGGAATTAAATCAGTCATCGTTTTTGGTGTGCCAAACGAAAAAGATGAAAAAGGATCACAAGCATACTGTGATACAGGTATTACACAGCGTACTATTTCACAAATCAAAGAATCTTTTCCCGAATTAGTCGTTATCGCAGATACATGTCTTTGCCAATATACAAATCATGGACATTGCGGAGTTGTGGAGAATGGACAAGTATTAAATGATGAGTCACTTGAACTTCTTGCACGTACTGCTGTAAGCCAGGCAAAGGCAGGGGCGGATATTATTGCACCGTCTAATATGATGGATGGGTTTGTTTCAGCTATTCGCCATGGGCTTGATGAAGCGGGATTTATCGATGTACCAATCATGTCTTATGCTGTTAAATATGCAAGTGCTTATTATGGTCCTTTCCGCGATGCAGCACATAGCTCTCCGCAGTTCGGTGATCGTAAAACATATCAAATGGATCCTGCAAACCGTGAAGAAGCATTAAGGGAAGCACAATCTGATTTAGAAGAAGGTGCGGACTTCTTAATTGTAAAGCCGGCGCTCGCTTATTTAGATATTATTCGTGATGTGAAAAATAATTTCAATGTACCGATTGTTGCTTATAATGTGAGCGGGGAATATTCAATGATTAAGGCAGCTGCACAGAACGGATGGGTTGACGAAAAAGCGATTGTCATGGAAACTTTAATTGGAATGAAGCGTGCGGGTGTTGATTTAATCCTTACATATCATGCAAAAGATGTCGCTCGCTGGCTGAAAGAAGATTAAGGGAGGAAAAAAGCAAATGAGAAGCTATGAAAAATCAAAAGCAGCATTTGAAGAAGCAATTAAACTAATGCCAGGTGGGGTTAACAGTCCTGTTCGTGCTTTTAAATCGGTTGGAATGAATCCAATTTTTATGGAACGCGGCAAAGGATCAAAAATATATGATATTGACGGCAACCAATATATTGACTACGTTCTTTCATGGGGACCTCTTATTCACGGTCATTCAAAAGACTCTGTCGTTGAAGCGATTAAGAAAGTAGTCGAATCCGGAACGAGCTTTGGTGCACCAACATTGATTGAAAATGAACTCGCAAACCTTGTTATTGAGCGTGTTCCTTCGATTGAAGTTGTGCGTATGGTAAGCTCTGGTACAGAGGCAACGATGAGTGCGTTGCGTCTTGCGCGCGGTTATACTGGACGCAATAAAATAATTAAATTTGAAGGCTGTTATCATGGACATGGCGATTCATTATTAATTAAAGCAGGCTCTGGTGTGGCAACATTAGGTTTGCCTGACAGTCCTGGTGTTCCGGAAGGTATTGCAAAAAATACGATCACTATTCCTTATAATGATCTTGAAAGTGTAAAATATGCTTTCGAACAATTCGGAGAAGATATCGCTGGCTTGATCGTGGAGCCTGTTGCTGGAAATATGGGTGTTGTTCCACCACAGCCAGGATTTTTAGAAGGATTAAGAGAAATCACAAAAGAGTACGGTGCATTATTAATATTTGATGAAGTAATGACAGGCTTCCGTGTTGATTACAACTGTGCACAAGGATATTTCGGTGTTACACCTGATATTACTTGTCTAGGAAAAGTAATCGGCGGTGGACTTCCAGTCGGTGCATACGGCGGCCGTGCAGAAATTATGCAGCAAATTGCTCCGAGTGGTCCAATTTATCAAGCAGGTACATTATCAGGTAACCCGCTTGCAATGACAGCTGGATTAGAAACATTAAAATTATTAACACCAGAAACATATAAAGAATTTAATCGAAAAGCAGATCGTTTAGAAGAAGGATTATCTGCAGCAGCGAAAGAATTCGATATTCCGCATACACTTAATCGTGCAGGCTCAATGGTCGGTTTCTTCTTCACAAATGAAGATGTTATTAACTATGAAAAAGCGAAAAAATCTAACTTAGATTATTTTGCGGCATATTTCCGTGAAATGGCGAATGAAGGTGTATTTTTACCGCCATCACAATTTGAAGGTTTATTCCTTTCAACAGCACATACAGATGAAGATATTGAATATACGATCGAAGCAGCGAGAAAAGCTTTTTCGAGATTAAAATAAGACGAGGCGATTTTGCCTCGTTTTTTTGTTTGGTAAGATGGTTGAATTTTGTCGCAATCTTTTTATGTGGTGAAAAGTTGAGAATAAGCAAGGCAAAGTTGTGAATATATAGAGCAATAACAAATAAAGAACAGATTATAATCATAATTCCTCCATTTTCACATAAATCTGTATTGTCATCGTATTTTTGAGGCGATTTGAAAGGAGGAATTATTTTGCCACAGGAAGAGCAGCAATTACGGTTTTCAATTGAAGAATCAGTTTGGTTTCAAAAGGGACAGGAAGTGTCTGAGCTTTTATCAATCTCCTTAGATCCTGACATCTCCATTCATGAGCATGATCAATATGTTTCAATAAGAGGTGCATTACTGCTCATGGGTGAGTACAAAATAGATGAGCAAGCGGAAGAAGAAGTTAATTTCTTTGAATATGGAAATATGCGTTATGTCAATGAAATTATAACGACAGAAGATGGAGTAAGTTTATTAAGTCATCGTTTTCCAGTCGATATCACAGTTCCGAGAGAAAAAATCCGGAATTTGAATGAAGTCTTTGTTACAATTGAATCGTTTGATTATGATTTACCGGAAGTGAAGTGTTTAAAATTAGTTGCTGATTTAGCAATTAGCGGAATTATTCAAGAAGAATCAGTGTCAAAGAGAGAAGTATTCTCTATTGAAGAGGATGTTGAAGAAAAAGCAGAATTTATCATAGAAGAGCATGATCAGG
>NZ_BCVG01000010.1 GCF_001591625.1 Metabacillus fastidiosus NBRC 101226 | reverse complement strand
AAGAAGGGGAGTCTTACTGCCCGTTAAGGCTCGGATAAAGCAGACTTACATCAGTAAAGGTAATATTATTACAAGCTGTTTATTTTGAAACTTAATTTCTAAGAGCTTTCTTCTTATATTGTCAAGAACAAAGAGAGAAAATATGATATGCAGACAGTGTTATCCTAAATTTATAGCAGTAAATAATATTAGAAGATCTTCTGTTTCATATTAAACAACAATGTTTCTAATCATATTTGTTACAAAAATAGTAACATTACTAGAATTTGATTTCAAACATTTTTTGTAAGCGCTTCAGTGTTCTTTAATTAACTAAGTTAATATTATTGAATTTTTACTAATATCTAACAGATTAGGATCGAAAATTCAGCTTCGATTTTTCAAAACCAATTAATTTTTACATTTATTTACAAAATAATTATTTGAATAATATATTCCTTTATTATACAATTGATTTACAATAAGTCAGTCACCCGACTAACTTAAGGAGGAAAATATGGCTAAACCGAATATTATTAAGAAAGCACAGTTAATTGAGGCAGCAAAACAATGTGTTATTGAAAACGGAATAGAAAGCCTCACCTTTCGTTCATTAGCAGCTAAAGCAAATGTAAGTCAGGGTACAATTTATCATCATTTTCAATCAAAGGAAAGGTTAATGATCGAAATAATTGAAAATATTAGTGAAGCATCATGGGAAGAGTTAGGCAGCATTTCAGATTCCAAACAGTTTATAAACGATGCTCTTTCCTCTGCTCTAAGCCGTCAACAGAGCAACTCAAGCTTCCATCAGCTTTTCTTATCATTAGTTGTTATGAGTTTACATAATAAACAAATGAAAAATAAGATAAGTAATTTAATAAAAATAGAAAATGATAATTTAAGTAATATTCTTCATAAATTGGATAAAGACCAATGGATAGAAGGAATTTCTCATGAACATTTAGCAATTTTATTGAATTCATTAATAGACGGTATTGCTATTCAATCATTAACAGTCGAGAATTTCCCGGCCGAGGAAATTTTTGAAAGCTTGTATAAACTGTTTTCCTTATTGATAAATATAAAAGGAGACTAGTAAAATGAAATTTTTTTATTTTTTTGGCTTTATTCTTTGGCTTGCAGCAACACTCTTTTTTCGAATAGCTGGCCATTATATTTTAGTTCCAAATGTACTTATACTAACGATGACGTTTCTAGTCACAATACCGCTTATAATAACAGTCACATTCCCATTATATAAATTTAAAAAACTGAACAATGATAATATTATGAAAGCCGCACTCAGCATTGCACTTCCTGGAATGTTACTGGATATTATTAGCTTCCTAAACTTTAATACTGTCTTTCCAAACCTGCAGGCGAATGGAAGTACATATTTCGGTGCATGGCTGCTCTTTGCATACAGTTTAATTTTAATGACTGGATTTATTAAAATATCCACAGATAAAAAAGCTTAGACAGCAGTCTAAGCTTTTTTATTTATAATAACTTCTCCCCTAATAAAGAACCCATTAATGAAACAGCGGCAATCGCCGTTTTATTTCTTTCATCTAGAATCGGATTCACTTCAACAAACTCAGCTGATGTAATTATTTCTGATTCTGCTAAAATTTCCATCGCTAAATGGCTTTCACGGTAACTGATTCCACCTAATACAGGTGTCCCAACACCGGGAGCATCTGTGGGATCAAGACCATCCATATCAAGAGATAGATGAACACCGTCTGTACGTGATTTTAAGTATTCAACTGTTTCCTCTATTACTGTTGCCATGCCAAGACGGTCAATTTCATGCATCGTGTAAACTTTTATTCCTTTTTGGCGAATCAGCTCTTTCTCTCCCTCATCTAAAGAACGAATCCCAATCATCACAATATTCTCCGGCTTTACTTTCGGACTATAGCCTGCGATATTTGTTAATGTGTGATGGCCAATTCCTAAACTTACCGCAAGTGGCATCCCGTGAATATTTCCAGACGGAGACGTTTCTGCTGTATTCAAATCACCATGTGCATCATACCAGATGACTCCCAGATTTTTATAATGTTTAGAAACTCCAGCGAGTGTCCCAATTGCAATGCTGTGATCTCCTCCTAAAACGAGTGGAAACGCACCTGATTCGATGACTTTATCAACAGCTTGCGAAAGTCTGTCATTACCATCCGTAACCGCTTTCAAGAATTTCAAGTTTTGAATCTCTTCTTTATCAATTCTATTTATTTCAATATCTCCAGTATCATGAATCTCGTAACCTAGTTTTTCTAATCTTTCCACAACATCAGCATAGCGCATCGCACTCGGCCCCATATCGACCCCACGGCGAGATTGGCCTAAATCCATTGGAACACCAACTATTGAAATTCTTTTCTTCATATGTAATGTCCCCCTTTTTGTCTGCCTGCTTTTATTTTAACTTACAAAAGAGGGATGACTCAACTTAGCAAATATTTGCATATATATGCAAATTTTCATTTATCCCATCTTAACGGAGCACATACTAAGTTCGCGACGTCTTGTGGCATCGTATATGTGACCCACATCGTGCGGATCTTAACTAATCATAAGAGGGGTTGAGAAAACCCCCACTTATGGAAATTTCACTTTATGCTGGAAAGGACATTGTCCAGCAATTAACTTAATATCATCGCCGATAAAATACTGTTTCCACTCCCGATGATTCAAGTCCCCGTAATGACTTATATTCGGATGTTTAGGTAAAAGATCCCACTTCTCTACCCGTTCTCTTACTTTCTCCCTCGACATTAGGCCGCCTTTTGACGTTCCTTCTAATCCTTCAAAAATACGCCTTGGCTGAAAACCTAAAATGAGACTATTTCCTAAATTTCTTGTCTTTCTTTGTTTATAGGCCGGTGCATTTCCAAAAGCAAAGATGGGTTCGTTTGCAAATGAAAATTCCCATAAATGGTGATCTGGATTTTGTGGGATTTCCTTTGGCCACTCATGCTTATCATGATTATGTAAGTACTGAAGGATTCTCCAAAAGTATTCTCTGTAATAAGGAATTGATTTCTCTTCTTTTTCAGGTTCAACGAATAAAAATAATCCATGACGGGTAAGTTTAGGCTTACTAAACAGTTCAAGAAATGATTCAATCGTTGAAGGTAAATGCGACCAGTCATCATGTGTAATATATGAATAGCGCAATTCTCCTTTATTTTCTGCACTCATGCCAAAATAACAAGGAAAAGTCGGATCTGTCACCTTTTCATGAAAATTTCGATACTCCTCCGTTACCCACTTCGGTACGATATTTTCATTTGTCATCTGTTCTTTCGTTAACAACTGACTCGTTATGGTCTCCATTTCCTCACCTCAAGTATGTTATTCGTTCCATACTCGTATTACCCTCTATTTTCCAAAAACAAACCTTTTGTCCTTGCCGCACTAAGATGACTTTTCCTCTGAATCACAATATATGAAGGAGAATATATACAATTAGCTGTGAAAGGAACTGGAATCGTTTCTTCTGAAATTTTATAAGGTTTTCATGTAGATATTGATAATGTTTTCAACTAAAAATGCCTGATTTCTCTCATTTATATGAAAAGAAATCAGGCGTTTTATTATTTTTTACGTATAATCGTGATAATTACTGCTGCTAATGATAAAATCAGTGCAATAACTGCAAGTGTTAACGGCAGTTTATTTGTATCTTCTGTTTCTACAACTTCAGTTGCTTTCTTGCTCTCCTCTTTTTCTACATCCCCCCCGTGGTGATCATCGGCTGCTTCACCCTGAACAATTGTCGTTATCGAATGCGGTAAATCAGAGTCCTTATCTCCTGTCCATTCTACGATACTTCCATCTTTATAATATTGATACGCATCCCAAGCGGCTTCGCCTGCTTGATCAGAGTTTTTTCCGATAAATGAAAACTGTGCAAATTCTCCTGCTTTTAATCCTTCTCCGCCTGCTGTCCATGTAACAGTTGTTACTTTTCCATCCTGATCCTTTTCAGTAGCAATCGTCCAGCCTGGCACTGGTTCGTACATAGAAAATTCTACACCTTCAGGCATTTTAAGTGCTACCTTTGTCGTTGGGATATCCTTTTCAACAGGCACTTTAATCGTGTATGTTTCCCATGCCCCTGTTGATGAACTTTCAGGTTTGACCGTAACATGTGCACTAACGGGAATCGTAAATAAAATAAAAGCTGCCAGTACCGGCATAAACATTGTTAATATTTTTTTCATTAATTTATCCCTCTCTCTTTTCTTATTTTCCTACTCTCGTATAGAAAGCATGGTCGTATGTTTCTAATGATTTCGTTAATACATGAACTTGAATTTTATGACGGCCAGAGCTCGTTAAATACAATCCTTTTGCCGTAAAAAAGCCCGGCTCCACATTCTGCACTTGAAATGTTTTTTCCTTCTCTTTTTCATTCATTTTAGATACAGCAATTGTTACTTGCTCAATATTTTCAATCGGTTCCCCTTCTACTGTTTGGATAGAAACATTAAATGTATTAATTCCTGCTGTATTCGGTGTAATTTCTACACTTATCTCTGTCATATCTTCAAAACGATAAGATTCAATAAATGGTTTTGGTTCTGGAACAGGTGTAGGCAGATTTGTTAATACAGCAGTCACAATAACGATAACTACTCCTATCATAAGCTCTGTTCCGATTGTTTTTTTATTACCGGTCTTCTTTCCTCTTATAAAATGGAGTACACCAAAAATAAGCATAATGAGAAACAATCCTACTTTAATAAGGAAAGCTCTACCGTAATCAGTCGTTACTAATGCGTTTAAAGATGGAATAAAAAATACACTATTTAATATTCCGCTAAAAAACAGAGTGATTACTGTATACATAGCAATTGGGGAAAAAGAGATTATTGACTCTCTAAGCAGGTTTTTATTGCCTCTCACAATAAGAAAAATACTCGCAAGTCCCCCTACCCAAATAGCTGCGGATAAAATATGAAGAAAATCAAGGCCAATGACAAATTCTTTATAAGCACTGCCGCCGGCATGACCGTTCACTGCTTCTCCGATAAGCAGACAGCTATAGAGAATAAATGGGAGAATCCATCTTTTCATAGAAAATAACGTTTTCCCTGCAAAAAATGCCGTAATAATTAATAAAACCAGAACAACTACTTGTATAACCCATATGTATCCGGCAGTTGTGGAAACAATTGCTTCTTTTATAAGCAGCGGATTAAATGCCTTTAACCATGACACATTCGCATTTTTTGTTATTTGAAGCGGCATACTCAGTAAAATACTTACTGCGATGCCTATTAAAGAAATCCTCATTAACAGCTGACTGCGTTTTCTGACCAGATGATGGACATCTGCTTGCTTATAAAGAAAAAGAACGAATAGAATAACTCCGATAAAAAGAGAAAAACTCGTATAGGTAACAATACGATGGATAATTATATCTGCTGGTGGAACATAATGTTCTTGTTCAACATGAAGTTTTCCAATCTTTTCAGCAGTTCCGATTCCAAATGGAATTAACCCGCGTACAGAATGGCCATCTGCTGAAACGACTCTCCATTCCACCGTATAAACTCCATCTTTTAATCCATCTTCTAAACCGGTATGAAATATTTTTTTATTTTGCGGGTCAATATAGGCATCTTTTAAATCTACTCTTTTTCCTTCTTCATTTCTTACAATAAGCGAGTTAAATCCTTTTTGAATCGTTTCATTAAATTCAATTGTCACTGTTTCAGGTGCTTTTTCTAAAATTTCATTTTCTTCCGGATTCGAAGTAACAACATAAGCATGTGCTGATACTTGTAATGGAAGAGACAATAATAAAAGAATAAATAAACTTAAAAATGCCAAATATTTCTTTTCTATATTTACACACCTCCTTATGTTAAGTATTTACCCTAAATAAATATAAAATGAATTTGTGAAGAAAATGTGTTAGAAAAAAGGACGTTTTTCAACAGTAAATAGTGATTCGCCTATCAATTTTTGAAAGAAACAATCATTAAATAGAGAAAGCAATAATTTTAAGGATGGATGACGATGGCGAAAAATAATCGAGGAAAAAGACTTTATAAACTGCCTTCAAGAGGAAGAGGAATATGTCCTTTATGCGGGAAAACAAGAATTAAACTGTTATATCCGTATCGAACAGCGGCAAATGAATTGCTACAAGTGTGCAAAAACTGCAGGCAGAAATAACAATCCATTTTACAATCGTTAGAAAACGTTCAAATGTTTCTTCTCCCTATGGTTGTTCATCATATATAATCACAAATAGGGAGGGGGTATTTTTTTGGAAAACGTTACTTTTTTATTAGCATTTTCAGCTGGACTATTAGCATTTATTTCACCTTGCTGCCTGCCTTTGTATCCATCATTCGTTTCATACATAACTGGAATGTCAGTAAATGAACTAAAGGGTGAAAAAACGAATACACATCGAAAAAAAATCTTGCTGCACGCAGTCTTTTTCTCAATCGGTTTTTCGATTATCTACTATATTTTAGGTTTTTCATTTAGTAAAGTTGGCTCTTTTTTCACAAATTATCAAGATTTAATCCGAATGCTGGGCGGAATTTTCATCGTCTTTATGGGACTTTTCATGCTCGAAATTATTCAGCCTAAATTTATGTTAAAAGAGATTCGTATTCAGCAGAAAAAGAGAAATGTCGGCTATATTAATTCTTTATTAATAGGACTTGGTTTTGCCGCAGGCTGGACACCTTGTTTAGGTCCTATTTTCGGAACAATTATGTATGCAAGTGCATTAAATCCTTCACAAGCATTCATTAATATTACTGGGTATTCATTAGGCTTTTGTATTCCATTTATTTTAATGGCATTTTTCATTAGCAAAACAAGATTTATTTTAAAATATTCCCGTACATTAATGAAAATTGGTGGCATCATTATGATTATTTTCGGAATTTTGCTTTATTTTGATAAAATGATTATCTTTAATATTTGGTTTTCAGAACTGCAATACCGCTTTAATGATTTCTTTAATATTAACCTTTAAAAAGCAGGCTGCCCCTGCTTTTTTTATCTGCATTTTGTAAAGGAAACTTGACAGTAAAGTTTCCTTTACATTAAACTTTGATTAGTACTGGAAAGGGATGGAATAAAGTGAAAAACCATTTAAAACAATTGAGAGAACAAAATGACATCTCCCAAGAAAAAATGGCAGAACTATTAGGTGTTTCCAGACAAACGATTATCTCCATCGAAAAAGGGCGTTACAACCCTTCACTGCCGCTTGCTATTCAAATTGCACGCTGTTTTAACACGATTGTGGAGGAAGTTTTTCTTCTAGATGATGAATGAATTGGAGGGATTATTATGAAGATGGATGTTAGGACTGGACAGATAATGCATCTTCTTGTAGGTACTTTCTGTTTAATAGTAGTTATAGCAAAAAGTTTTCATTTAGGATACATAGGAGAAAATGAGCTTCTGCTTCTTTCCATGGCTATCACGATGTTTTGTCTTGCTTATATTTATCCGCACTTCGTAGAAAACGATGAGCGAACGAAGAAAATTAAAGAAAGAGGAATATTTTTTAGCTTTATTTTCATTATGTGTTATATGTTTATTTTAATGGCTATTTTCCTTTTTAATGAAACGCTCTTAAATGGCTCTCAAACTATAACTTTATTAATTTCTCTTTCCACTATAACTGTCTTTATATCATTTGGAATTATGGCCAAACGATACTAGCTGATTTATTGGAAGAATTATTTTAAACATAGGAGGTTATATTTATGAAGATGGATAGTAAAACTGGACGATGGTCCTTTTTCTTTCTTGGTATTATTCAATTAATTACTGGTCTGTCTATTAGTTTAACTGCTATTTCAATGCATGTATTCCCGAAAGGACATGAGCTCCTTCTTCTTGCTGTGGCTGTTATGTCATTTTGCCTTGCTTATCTCTCTCCCCAATTTCAACAAAATGATGAACGGATAAAGAAAATTAAAGAGAAAGGAATGTTTTACAGTTATTTTTTTATTATAGGTTATATGTTTGTACTAATGATTATTGTTCAACGAAATGAGACATTTTTAAATACATACCAAGCAATATGTATATTAGCTTCACTTACAATTATGACCGTATTTCTTTCCTTCGTCGTTCTGGCGAAACGATATTAAGACTGGTAAAGTAACCGCCGACAGATTCATAAACGGAACGAGTAATATTTTCTTATTGCTATTATTAGGATTATCTATGATTACTTTGCCTATTGTTGTTTCGAAATAAAGTTTAATCAAGAATACCTTATCAACTTATATTTCATGGTAAATAATAAGAATCCATTTTGAAAAGATTGATCAAAATGGATTCCAAATTTGAGATAAATTATTTAATTCACATAAAAAAAGTTTGATCATCTCTCAATTTCACGACTAATCCTTTAAAATTGAGAAATTGGTGGTCTCCTATCTATTCGTTGTCTTATTTCCATCATTCTTTACTCTCTATAAACTGCCTACTGTTTTTCTACCTTTTTGTGATGTAGCCTCAATATAGTCATCATAGTTACCGTTATATAAATTTGCTGCTGTTGGAGTGAGCTCTAATATTCTGTCAGCTAACTTATTAAGAAAATAACGGTCATGAGAAATAAATAACATTGTGCCCTCGTAACCCATAAGTGCTGTTTCCAACACCCCTTTACTGAATAAATCTAAATGATTTGTAGGCTCATCTATAACCAAAACGTTGGCTTTTTGTAACATAAGCTTAGATAATGCAACACGTGCTTTTTCACCACCGCTAAGTGAAGAAATTCTTTTGAGCACATCTTCACCAGTAAACAAGAAATTTCCAAGTACAGCACGAACTCTAGCTTCTTCAAGATGCGGAAATGTGTTCCATACCTCATCTAATATAGTGTTATTGGGATGTAAAGTAGCTTGTTCTTGATCATAATAGCCAATAGTAACGCCATTCCCCCAATTTAATGTTCCACTCTCAAGTGTATGATCGCCTAATAATGTCTTAAGCAGCGTTGATTTTCCAATACCATTTGATCCAATTAATGCTACCTTCTCACCACGATATAGATGAAAATTAATATTTTTCAATAGCGGTCTTCGGTTATTTTCTTCATCGATATAGATACTTACATCTTTAACTTGTAACACTTCCTTATGAGATGATTTTTCTATTAAAAATGACATTTGTGTTCGCTTTAGTTCTTGTAGCGGTTGATCTATGCGTTCAATTCTCTCAAGTTGTTTACGTTTGTTTTTTGCACTTTTTGCGGATGTTGCCATGGCGATATTACGTTGAATATAGTCTTCCATTTTTTCAATTTTAGCTTGTTGCATCGCATATTTTTTAGCATGAAGTTCACGGTTTTTTTCTTTACTCTCAACATACTTCGAATAGTTACCCGTGTATCGCTGAGCTACCGATCGTTCAATTTCATAAATCCCTGTTACGAGTGAATCTAAAAAGTAACGATCATGAGAGACAACTAGAATAGCCCCCAAATATGAGCGTAAATAGCTCTCTAACCAAGATAAAGTAACAAAATCCAAATGGTTTGTAGGCTCATCCAAAATAAGTAAATCTGGTTCTTCTAGCAGTATTTTTGCTAAAGCAAGTCTGGTTTTCTGACCACCACTTAAATTCTGAATGAGTATTTCCTGAGGAACTTCTTCGAATCCCATTCCGTGAAGAATACTACGAATTTTCGTTTCAATTTCATAACCCCCATGTTGCATGAACCAGTCAGATTTTTCTGCATAACGATTCAAAATTTTATCATATTCCTTAGGATTATCAATTAAAGACGGCTCACCCATTTTTTTCTCTATCTCTCTAAGCTCTTTTTCAACATATATAAGGTTCGAAAAAACACTCAGCATTTCTTCCCAGATTGTCTTGTCCATTTGTAGTCCACTATTTTGGCGCAAATAACCGATTTTTGTTTCTTTTCCTACATAAACTGCTCCACTATCGTAAGGAATATCTCCAGCAATAATTTGTAATAGGGTTGATTTCCCAGCACCATTAACTCCTACTAAGCCAATGCGTTCACCTGCCTCAATCTTCATTGATATATTTGAAAGTACAAGTTCACCTGCATAGCTTTTGCTAATATCATTTAAATGTAATAACATGTCTATCACTCTTCCTTAATAACTTTTCTATTTCTAATTTCTTGATCATTGTTTTTTTCAATATATTCCGTTAGCCTGGAATCCACAAAAATATATTCATCTCAACTTTCTCCTTTTAAACGCAAAAAGGCACCGATTTCATCGGCGCCTAAAAATTGCATAATACTCTATAACTAATAAAAATATGTGAGATTATACTGTACATTTTGTGTTAATACACAAAAAGACGCCAAACAGAGCCGGCGTCTAATAATTACATAGTTTTTTAATCGAAATGTGTAAAATCATCTCAGCATACTATTCGAAAATAAGGATGCAAAAAGCTTCCGGTCACTGTTTCCCATATGAAGTTTGCCTAAAAAAGGACAGACTGGTCCCTTTGCAAGCAATCCCCCAAGTAGCATATATGATTTCACATCTTTTTCCAACACTACATTTGTGAATACAGTTTCCATTACTTTTTGCCTCCTTTCATAGTTAATAATATGCACTATACTATATGTTTATAAAAAAGACAACTCCTATCATACAACTACCTTTAGCTTGGTGTAGCTTTAAAAAACATCTTGAAATTTTATAGCTTTGAATTAAAGTTTAATTGAAATAATGCTATTAACCTTGATAACTGAATAAAAGAAAAAGAGCATATTCTGAAAAAATATTAATCAAAACATGCTCTTTTTCTTCTAATTCTAAAGGTTTTAATAATACCTTTTAATTTTGACATACAAAAAGACTGAGGTTTAGGCTGATATAGTGCATTTCTCGGTCATAACTTATATTTAATACATTTATTTTGTATCACTTCTAACCTGTCCTGTTCGTAAAATAAGAAATCCTAGTTAAACAGGATTTCTTATCAATCTTTGTTTTAAAACTAACACCTATTATTGAATTTATCGTTGCAAAAAATATGAGTAACTGCATTTCTTACTAAATTTTCAGGGGCCTGCTATAAAAGATTTATTCTGAGCAGGCTCCTTTTCGATTATTCCCTGCTATATTTCTTACTAGAAATCCAATAATTTGTAATAAAAATCGTCAAACCAATTAAAATAATTGTTACTATTATACTAATAGCTACCTTTATACCCACTGTACCAGTAATTAATAATTCCATCGCTGCTTTGCTCATCGCTGCCGGGTTTACTAAATCAATAATCGGATTCAAACCGACAAGCATTCTGCAGGCAAGGAGAAAAATAATGGAGATCAATGCAATAGCAGCTTGACTATTTAAAATTGTACTCATCATTGCTGTAAATGAGATGATAAATAGAACCCATAGTAAATAGGAAAATAGAGCAAGAACAGCATGGCCAAAGTTAACATTTGTAAATAAATACAAAACATAAAAATAAGAAACAATATAGCCTAGTCCGATGCTGCAAGCAATGAATACATAATTTGAAATAATTTTCCCAATTATATAAGAATGTACCGGGACGGGTCTTGTCATAATAAAAGCTAACATTCCGCTCGCCTTATCTGATTGAATAATTCCCATAATTGAAATGACAATAATCATAATTCCAAGCTGATCGAATTGAGATCCTAACGTACTTGCAAGCACTTCTCCGCCCGATTGTTGTGCGAATGACGGATCGATTGTAATTCCCTGCCCTCCGCCTAATGCTTCTAAAATCGTTGGCAAGTAATAACTCATAACCGGCTGTGTCATACCTAAAAAGATAAAAACGAGCGGCAGCCAAATAATTTTTAGTTCACGTATGAGCTGAATACATTCTTTTCTCGCTAAAACTGTAAAACTGTTCATTATTCCACCACCAATTTCAAAAATATTTCTTCTAAAGAATCACTATTTATTTCAAATTTTGTAATATCAACATGATGATCTAATGCTGTTCTTATTAATATATTTTTAGTTAAATCCAGGTTGTCAGCAGACACTTTCACTCTGTTTCCAATTACTTCAATGCCTTTAACACATTGTAAAGATTCCATTTCTTTAAGCCACTCTTCATTTTTCTGTCCTATTTCAAAATAAAGTTGATTTTCATTATTTTCCCTTAATAAATTTGCTATTGTCGTATCTTTTATCTTTTCTCCATCTTTTATAATAATAAATCTTTCACATATTTCCTCTGCATCTGTTAATATATGTGTTGATAATAATACAGTCGTCTCCTGTTTAATTTCTTCTATTAAATTAAGTACCTCTCTCCGGCCGATTGGATCTAACGCAGACACTGGCTCATCCATTATAATTAATACAGGCTTATGAAGTAATGCTTGCGCAATACCAAGTCTCTGCTTCATTCCTCCAGAAAAAGTACCTACTTTCGAATTTTCTTCTTTTGCTAATCCTACTTTTGAAAGCATTTCCGGAATGGCTTTCACTAATTGTTCCTCTGTTAATCCTGACAGCTGCCCCATAAAACGGAGAGTCTCTTTCGCCGTCATCCAGTTAAAAAAGTTTGGATATTGTGGTAAATAGCCGATCTCCTTTTTTCGAAGTGAAATCTTTTGCCCATTTAATAATACTTCTCCGCTGGTCGGATCGATTATATTGGCGATCATTTTTAATAATGTAGATTTCCCAGCACCATTTGGTCCAATAAGTCCTACACATTGCCCAGATTGTAATTCCATCGAAAACTCGTGAACTGCTGTTTTCCCTTTAAATTGTTTCGTTACGTTTTTTATTTGTAACTTCATATTTGTTCACGATCCTTTCTGCCAATAACGAAATAAAGAATTGGTCCTAGAGTATTGGCAAAAAGAATAATAACAGTCCAAAGCATTACATTTCTTCTTGTTTTTCTATGCCTGTATAAGTCGATTAGTGCAGTTAAAACTAAAATAAAACCTATAATAGCAATTGGTAAAATAATAGGTAAAAATGCGGTTAAGTCAATTTTATCTAATTCATCGAGTCCGTAATTCAGTTGCATAAAATCACTCCTTGTATTATCATTATCGATAATGATAACATAAGGTGCAATAAAATGCATTACTTTTTATAATAATTGGAATAACTCGATTTTAATGTATATTATATTTATACAGCCTGTCGTTTAGGAAAGGAGAAAAAAATGGTTAATAAAGTGGAAGTTTTAATGCATCCAGTCAGAATGAAAATTTCCCAAGCATTGATGAGAAATAAAGAGAATGGACTAACTCCATTAGAGATGGTGAAAGTCATTAAAGATGTACCACAGGCCACATTATATCGGCATATACAAACATTATTAGATGCTGGGATTATCCGTATTTTAAAAGAGGAAAAAGTGAAGTCAGTTTCCGAAAAATATTATACTTTGAATGAGGAACAATTAAAGGTCAGCTCTAAAGAGTGGAAGGAGCTGTCATCTAAAGAAAAGCTTGACTACTTTTCTTATTATCAGCTGTCATTAACGACCCAATATCAAAACTTTCTGCATATATTAGAGGAGAAGAATACAGGTGAAGATCTGTCTACTTTTTCTCTTGCTGAGTTGAAGTTAAATGATACACAATTTATAAACTTTCAAACAGAGCTAAACGAGCTAATAATGAAATACTGCAATATGACAAATGAGAATAAAGAGAAGGATGTCCCTTTCAGAACAGTAGCAATTACAATTATTCCTGAATCTTAAAATCATATTCTCCAGCCTGTTTTAGAAGTTGATTTATATGAATATTAGTTCAATTATTATATGCATAGTTTTTCATTGTAATTATTGTGTTAATCATATTATTTTTCCGCTCTAATAAGAAGAATAGAAAATAGAGCCTAATAAAATGAGCGGCTTTATACTAAGCCGCTTCCCATGTTTAAATCGAATAATCCTCTGGTATAAAAACTTTGAGCTGCTTTGGTGTTACATATACTTCTTCGCCAATTTTCAAGTTCAAGATTTTATAATGTTCTTTCGTCAATTCTGCTTCAAGAAACTCTCCTGTGTCCTCTCTTTTCAGCTCAAGATGGGCTGCGGGACCAACGACATGTATATAAACAATCTTCACTTTCACTGCTTCATTCGAGGTGCTCGTTCGCTCAATATGAATATCATGCGGACGTACATATCCAATCGCTTCTGTATCTTCAGCTTCAGCGAACTCCAATGCCGATGCTTCAAAGTTACCATGGATTAATTTCCCTTGATGGAGCCTTCCATGAAATAAGTTTACATTCCCTAGGAAGTCATATACAAATGGGCTGTTTGGTTCGTCATACACTTCTTCTGGAGTACCGACCTGTTCGATTCTCCCTTCGTTCATTACAACAACTCGATCCGCAACATCAAGTGCCTCTTCCTGATCATGTGTAACAAAAATACTCGTTATATGAAAATCATCATGTAATTTTCTTAACCAGCGACGTAAATCTTTACGTACCTTCGCATCAAGCGCACCAAATGGCTCATCTAACAAAAGTACTTTCGGTTCAACTGCCAATGCGCGTGCAAGTGCCACACGCTGTCTCTGTCCTCCTGATAACTGTGTCGGATAACGATCCTTGAATGCTTCCAGTTTTACTAACTTTAATAGCTCAGTCACCTTCGCTTCTATTTCTTTTTTAGATGGACGTGTCTTCCTCGGACGGACCTTTAGGCCGTATGCAATATTCTCAAAAACATTCATATGGCGGAATAACGCATAATGCTGGAAAACAAATCCTACTTTTCTTTCCTTCGTGTTAATATATGTCATATCCTCATTTCCAAAAAGAATAGCGCCCTCATCTGATGCTTCAAGTCCGGCAATAATTCTGAGCAGTGATGTTTTCCCTGAACCAGATGGACCTAATAATGCAACTAATTCACCTGTTTGAATATCGAGATTAATATTATTAAGTGCTTTAAATGCACCGAATGATTTTGAGATATTTTTTATTGAAATACTCATCTAAAAAACTCCTTATGATGAATGCTGAAAACGTGCAAGCTGCTTTGCTGTTTTCCATTCGATGAAATTTTTCACAACTAGCGTAATAATAGCGAGTATCGACATTAGAGATGCAACTGCGAAAGCAGCTGAAAATTGGTATTCATTATATAAAATCTCTATGTGGAGCGGCATCGTATTCGTCATCCCTCTAATATGTCCTGACACGACAGAAACGGCTCCAAACTCACCGATTGCCCTCGCATTACAGAGGATAATTCCGTATAATAATCCCCATTTTATATTCGGCAGTGTCACATGCCATAATGTTCTCCAGCCATTTGCTCCTAATGTTAATGATGCTTCTTCCTCTGCTACACCTTGAGCCTGCATAAGCGGGATAAGCTCTCGAGCTACGAATGGCAGTGTAACGAAAATCGTAGCAATAACCACTCCTGGTATAGCAAAAACTATTTTAATATCATTCTCAAATAAAAATGGACCGAATAAACCATGGGCACTAAATAATAAAATAAACACCAGTCCCGCGATAACAGGTGAGACGGCGAATGGGAGATCAATAATAGTAATTAAAATATTTTTTCCTCTGAAATTAAATTTCGTAATCGCCCATGCTGCACTAAGCCCGAATATTGCATTGAGCGGGACTGTTATAAGAACAACAATTAATGTTAGTTTAATAGCTGAAAGTGCATCCGGATGTGTAATCGAAGCGAAATAAACTTCCATTCCTTTCTCAAATGCTTTTGTGAAAATAGCGATGAGCGGCAATAGCAGAAATAAACTTAAAAAGCATAGTACAATTGTAATTAAAAGGGTACGAATCCATATTGGCTCCTTTTTCACGTTTCATTCCCCCTTTCCTAAACAAAATTCCGATTTGTCCACCACTGGATAATGTTAATAATAAGTAAAATCAAAAATGTAATAACAAGCATAACTGCAGCAATCGCTGTTGCACCTGCATAGTCATACTGCTCAAGCTTCGTCATAATTAAAAGAGGAGTAATTTCTGTCTTCATCGGCATGTTTCCTGCAATAAAGACAACAGATCCATACTCTCCAATTGCCCTTGCGAAGGCAAGCACAAAGCCGGTAAGTGCGGCAGGAAACAGCTCTGGCAAAATAACTTTTACAAAAGTTTGCAGCCGGTTGGCTCCTAAACTTGAAGAAGCTTCTTCCATTTCCTGATCAAAATTTTGTAAAACCGGCTGCACCATACGAACGACGAACGGTAATCCGATAAATGTTAATGCAATCGTAATTCCAAGTGGTGTAAAAGCTACTTTAAAAGATAAAAACTGGCCGATCCAGCCATTTTCCGCATACAAAGTAGTAAGTGCAATACCCGCAACTGCTGTTGGAAGGGCAAATGGCAGATCGACTAGCCCATCTATTATTCTCTTTCCCGGGAATTGATAACGAACTAATACCCAAGCGATTAATACTCCAAAAATGACATTAATACATGCTGCGACAAAGGATGCTCCAAAACTTAATTTATAGGAAGCTACCACTCTCGGTTCTGTTACGATTTCAAAAAATTTTTCCCACCCTAATGATGTTGTATTAATAAAAATCATTGATAATGGCAAAATAATAAGAATGCTAATATAAAGCATCGTAAAACCGAGTGACAGCCCAAAGCCAGGCAGAATACTATGCTTTTTAAATTTCATCACTCAATTTCCTTTCAGAGCTCTGACCCCATTACGGGATCAGAGCCTCTTTTACTTATTTAGGTACATAGATTTCATCAAATGTTGCTCCGTCATTAAAATGTGTTTCCTGTGCTTTTTTCCAGCCGCCAAAGTCTTTATCAACTGTTACTAATTCGATTTTCGGGAATAAATCTTCATATTTTTTCAAAATTTCTTCATTTCTTGGACGGTAATAATGTTTTGCTGCAAGTTCTTGCCCTTTATCTGTATAAAGATAATTCAAATATCCTTCTGCTACTTCACGTGTACCTTTTTTATCAACAATTTTATCGACAACAGCTACCGGAGGTTCCGCTAAAATACTAATAGATGGAACAACGATTTCAAATTTGTCTTTTCCTAATTCATTAAGTGTTAAAAATGCTTCATTTTCCCAAGCAATCAACACATCACCAATTCCTCTTTCAACAAATGTCGTTGTTGCGCCACGGGCACCTGTATCAAGCACTTCTACATTTTTATAAAGATCGCCGACAAATTTCTTAATTTTCTTTTCATCACCTGAGAATTTCTTATCCGCATATGCCCATGCAGCTAAATAATTCCAACGTGCGCCACCTGATGTTTTTGGGTTTGGTGTAATAACCGATACACCCTCTTTAGTTAAATCATCCCAGTCTTTAATCCCTTTAGGATTATCCTTTTTTACTAAGAAAACAATTGTTGATGTATATGGTGTTGAGTTATCCTCTAAACGTTTTTGCCAATTTTTATCCAGAAGTTCTCTTGTGTTTGCAATTTCATCAATATCATATGCAAGCGCCAGTGTAACAACATCTGCTTCAAGTCCGTCAATAACAGCACGTCCCTGTTTACCAGAACCACCGTGTGACTGCTGAATTTTTACTGTCTGGCCCTTTTCCTCTTTCCAATGTTTTATAAATTCTTCATTAAATTCCTGATAAAGCTCGCGAGTCGGGTCGTATGAAACATTTAATAATTCAACAGGCTCTTTATTCTCTGTCTTTTCATTCTTTTTCTCTTCCTTATTATTTTCCCTGCTCTCAGTTGCTGTCTGATTTCCTCCGCAACCGACTAGAAGAACGGCAAGCAATGTTAAAATAAAGAAAAATTTCGTTGATGCTTTTGAAGCAAATGCCATAGTAATATCCCCCTAATTTTTTTATATTATTTAATAGAATCACAGGGTGCCAAGACAAAAAAGGCTGCTTTATTTTAATAAGCATTTCGTAAAAAAGGACATAAAAATCCCACGAAATGAATTAAAAAAAGCAGCCTTCAGTATGTCTGATCGGCAATGCGATTGTATTAAATTTTATATTGGATTCATATTAATCTATTTTTTCCTATAAGTCAACTAGGGTTTTAAAGATTTTAATTTAAAATAGCTAGCCCTTTTATACAAAGAGACTAGCTATTTTAAATTAATTATCCTCCAAGAGCTAATTGCGGAGTGATTCTCTTTAGAAAACGTTTTGTTCTTTCTTCTTTTGGATTTGTGAAAATAACAGCAGGGTGCCCTTCTTCCACAATGATACCTTGATCCATGAAGACAACATGATTTGATACATCCCTGGCAAATCCCATTTCATGTGTAACAACAATCATTGTAATTCCTTCATTTGCAATTTTCTTAATTACCTCAAGTACCTCACCAACCAGCTCGGGATCAAGTGCTGATGTTGGTTCATCAAATAAAATGACTTCAGGATTCAATGCTAAGGCTCTAGCAATCCCTACCCTTTGCTGCTGCCCTCCTGAAAGCTGACTCGGATAAGCATCTCTCTTTTCAATCAGCCCAACTTTTTCAAGCACTTCTAAGCTTTTCTTTTTTGCTGTTTCTTTAGGCAGCTTCTGAACAATAATAAGGCCTTCCATCACGTTTTCAAGCACGGTTTTATGTTTAAAAAGATTGTAATGCTGAAATACCATTGCTGTTCTTTTTCTTAATGCTAAAATATCTTTTTTATTAGGCTTCTTGCAATCTATAGAGAAATTATCGATTATTACTTCTCCTTCATTCGGTTTCTCTAAAAAATTAACGCAACGGAGAAATGTTGTTTTTCCAGAGCCACTTGGACCGAGAATCACGACAATTTCCCCTTTCTTTACTGTTAAATTAATTCCCCTCAGTACCTCCTGATCATGGAAAGATTTCTTAATATTCTTTAATTGAATCATTTATTATACTCCTCTCTCATAAACAAGAAATTGTTTTTCTAATAAAGCAGAAATCTGTTCAGAGATAATCGTCAATATCCAGTAAATAATTGCGGCCGCAATATAGGCCTCAAGAAATTTAAGATTATTGGAAGCGATGATATTTGCCGCTCCATTTAATTCTTTTATAGAAATAATGAATGCAATCGAAGATGCGTGTAAAAAACCAATAAAAATATTACATAAATTTGGTATAATAGCGACAATTGCCTGAGGAAAAACAATCCTTTTAAGTGTTTGGAACTGGGTCATCCCAATCGAATAAGCTGCCTCAGTCTGCCCTTTATTCACAGCCAAAATACCTGAACGAATTGTTTCCGACATATAAGCACCGGCATTTAATGAAAAAGCAATAATAATAAATGTGACAAGAGGAATTGAATTTGACTTAAGCCCCCACCCATAATAATTGGCAAGCTGATCATAAACCATTGGAATTCCTAAATAAATAATCATAATATGGAGCAAAATTGGTGTTCCTCGTAAAAATGAGACATAAAAATCAGCAATACGATAAATATACCTAACTTTATTCATTCGAATGGCAGCAACAAATAATCCAATTCCAAAACCAATAATTAATGGTATAATCGTTATCATTAATGTAAGCGGCAATGCTTTTATAATTTCCGTAAGTGCCGTAAAAATAAATGGAACATCAATGACCATTTTCTCACCTCCGAATAAAATCATTTTTCTTCCGCTTCAGTTTCTTTAGTCTCTATCCTTATTAGCAAGTCCTTAATTAACTGCAATTTCCTGTTTATGCTTTTGAAGCTGTTTTTCACAAAACTTAAATCCTTTTTCAAGTAAAACAGCAATTGTATAATAAATGATTGATAGTGATATATATACTTCAAGTGCATGTGCAGTAGCGGCTATAATCGTATCTCCTCTTCCAAGCATATCCATAACACCAATCGTAAACGCTAAAGAAGTATCCTTTAAAAAACTAATAATTGAATTCCAAAAGTTAGGAAACATCATAACCAATGCTTGAGGAAGAATAATTCTTATAAATGCCTGCTTTTTATTCATACCAATACTATAAGCAGCCTCTTCCTGTCCTCTCTCTACACTTTGAATACCTGCACGGATAATTTCAGAAAAAGTTGCTCCACTGCTGAGTGCATATGTAATAATAACAAAAAACATCGGATTCATTCGTGTAATATCAATATGAATAAGCTGTAATATTGCCGGCAGACCATAGTAGATAAGAAATAATTGAATCAGTATAGGTGTTCCTCTCATAAATGACACATACACAATTGCTATTTTTCCGATAACCGGAATGTTATAAACCCGGGGCAAGGCTACTAAAAATCCGATAATTAGTCCCAAAAAAACAGCTGCTATTAAAATAAACAGAGTGATAGGCAAATAGGAAAGTAGCTTCGGCAGAAAATCTAAAATTAATGTAATATCAAACTGTTTCCCCATAAGACATCTCCTTAATTTTCTACTGTATAATCAGCTCCAAGCCACTTCGTACTCAGTTTCGCTAACGTACCGTTTTCTTTCAGTGTTTTAACTGCTTCATCCACTTTTTCTTTCAATTCCTTCTCTTCTTTATTAAAAAGAAAATAAACTTGTGAATTTATTATGATGTCTCCTACTGTTTTCTGCTGTGCATCTGAAGCTTCATTATAAAAGTTAACTGCAAAAGGAGTAGATAATGTTGCATCCGCACGACCAGTCTTTAATTGAGTAGCTGTATCATCTGCACCTTGACCTGAAAAGACTATTTCAATTTTATTGTCATGTTCTTCATTGTATTTATTCAAAAAAACAGCTGCATTACTCGTTGCCCCGACTACTGCTTTTTTGCCTTCTAAATCCTTCAAAGTTTTAATATCGTTTCTTTTTTCATTGACTGTTATATAAAGTGGAGAATAATTATATGTTTCATCATTAAATAGAAACTTCTTTTTTCGTTCTTCGTTCACAGCCATATTATGAGCAATCATATCAATTTTCTTTGTTTCTAAACTTAATAGTAAATTTGAAAACTCCAATGTCTTAAATTCAAATTCATAATCTTTTAAAAGGTTATCAATTGCTCTTACAACCTCCACATCATATCCTGTCAGTTTTCCTTTATCATCAATAAAACAAATATTCGGAAATTGCGTACCTGTACCAACAACAACTTTTTTTGTTTTTTGAGCGTTACTGCTCACAGCCGAATTGCATCCTGCTACACTTAAAATGAATGCTGTGGAAAATAGAATAAACAACAGTTTTTTCATAAGCTCCTCCGAATAATAGCGATATTCTAATTTTCTACCGTATAATCTTCACCAAGCCAATCCGTACTTAACTTTCTTAATGTGCCATCTTTTTTAATTTCTTTTAATGCTCCATCTATCTCATCTTTTAGTTCTGTCTGATCTTTTGGAAGCATAAAGTATACTTTTGAATTAGATAACGCTGAACCGACTACTTTTTGCTGTGCATCGACTGCGTCATTGAAAAACTTCACCGCAAATGGTGTACTGATTGTTGCATCTGCACGACCGGTTTTTAACTGTGTCGTCGTATCATCTGCACCTTGACCTGAAAAGACTATTTCAAATTTACTACCATGCTCCTTATTATATTTATCAATCAAAACAGCTGAATTACTTGTTGCCCCAACAATCACTTTTTTTCCACTTAAATCTTCAACAGATTGAATATCATTATTCTTTTCATTGACTATGACATGTAACGGAAAAATGTTATAAGGCTCATCATTAAATAGAAATTTCTTTTTTCTTTCCTCATTTACTTCCATTTGATGGGCAATTAAATCAATTTTATTCGTCTCTAGACTAAGTAATAAATTCGAAAAATCCATTGTTTTGAACTCAAATTCGTAATCCTTCAATCGTTTATCGATTTCTTTTACGAGTTCCACATCATATCCTGTCAATTCGCCTTTATCATTAATAAAGCATATATTCGGAAATTGTGTCCCCGTACCAACAATCACTTTTTTAACTTCTGCTTTCTTCTCTCCTGAGCTTACCGTTTCACTACTGCCGCAGCCTGTAAGAAATAGTGAAATCGCTAGAAATGCCGTGCTCCATTTTAATGTTTTCATCTGCCATCCCCCGTTTGAACTTTTGTCTCTTCTTTAAATAGTTCAGGAAGAAGAATCTTTCTTAAAAAAACTCCTTTTCCACTTTCACCATAGTCTTGCTCATAAAATCGTTCATAACCATTTCTTTCATACATTGGAATAAGCCATGGATGCTGATCGGAGGTACCTAAAGCAACAGCCGGTGCTTTTAATTGATCTCTCAAGATTGCTTCTTCTACATAACGTAATATTTTTGAACCGAATCCTTGCTTTTTATAAGCAGGATCAACAGCTAACCACCAAACGCAAGGCAAATCGGTTACTTCTTCAAATTTCCGAATGGAAATTGTCGCAACAATTACTCCTTCATTTTCTAATACATAGCATGAATGCTTTGTAATATTTTCTTTCACTAACTGTAAATCTGCTGTTGCAGCAGGAAATTTAATATTAAGTTTCCTTATTGGCTCATAAGCCTTTAATGTTAGTTGTAAAAGTACTTCTGCATCTTCTAATGTAGCTAGACGATAATTTATTCCCATTATTTCACCTCATACTCTTTCTTTTAATGAATAACGATTCTCTCTTATCGGCAGACCTAAATTTTCTCTTAAGGTCTCTCCTTCATATTCCGTCCGGAAAAGACCTCGTTCTCTTAAAATCGGTAATATATATTGAATAAAGTCTGCCAATCCATCAGGAAGAACAGCATTTCCAATCATAAATCCATCTGCTGCACCTTCTTCAACCCATGTTTGAAGCAAATCAGCTATTTCTTCTGGGGTGCCTACAAATGAACTTTTTGGTGAAACGACTCTTAATGCAACTTCCCGAAGTGTAAGAGATTCCTCCTTTGCCATTCTTTTAATTCTATCTGTTGTACTTTGGAAATTATTTTTCCCTATATCTCCAATATCAGGAAAGGGCTCATCCAACGCAAATTGGGTAAAATCAAAGTGATCAAAAAACCTACCTAGATAATCAAGTGCATTTTCAATTGTTACTAAATTTGCAATCTGTTCATATTTTTGATCTGCTTCTTCTTCCGTAGCTCCAATAATTGGGCTAATACCCGGAAAAACTAATATTTCATCAGGTGAACGTCCATATTCAATTGCCTTATTCTTTATTTTTTTATAAAACTCTCTTGCCTCTTCTATAGTTTCATGTCCAGTAAAAACAGCATCCGCTTCCTTTGCTGCCAAATCAATTCCTGCCTCTGAAGAGCCTGCTTGAAATATAACTGGCTGTCCTTGCTTTGAACGCTCTATATTTAATGGACCTGCGATTTCGAAAAATTCTCCCTTATAATCTAACTGATGCATTTTTTCGGGATTAAAAAATACTCCTGTTTCCTTATTACGAATAAATGCATCATCTTCCCAGGAATCCCATAAGCCTTTAATAACTTCAAGATACTCATTTGCAATTTTATATCTACGCTCATGTGTCGGATGTTCCTTCTTACTATAATTTAACGCAGACCCTTCCAAAGGAGACGTAACTGCATTAAAACCGGCTCTCCCATCACTAATTTTATCGAGTGAGGCTATTTGTCTTGCAATCGTAAAAGGTTCACTATATGAAGTTGAAATTGTTCCGACCAAGCCAATATGTGACGTTACTGCTGCTAAACTTGATAAGATCGTTACCGGCTCAAACCTATTTAAGAAATGGGGAATAGATTTCTCGTTAATATATAAACCATCTGCAATAAAAATGAGATCAAATTTTGCATTTTCTGCTGTTTGTATCATTTGTTTATAAAATTTAAAATTAACACTTGCATTTGATACAGCAGTTGGATATCTCCATGCTGCCATATGGCCGCCAGGACCATGCAGCATAACTCCAAGCTTCACTTGTTTTCGCTCTGACATCTTCTTCCCTCCTTACTCAACCGGTATTTTCTCAAAAGCTTCTTTTAAAAGAATGTAAGATTGAAGCTTTTTTTCAAATTTTTCTACTGGTGTCACTACTATTATTTCATCCAGCTGAAGTTCTTCTTTTAATTGTAATAATTTAGACCTCACAGTTTCCTTAGATCCTTTTATAACATGAGCTTCTTTTATCTCAATCGTATATTCTTCATTTAGTTCACTAATAAATTGCTCTGCCTGCTCAATCGTTTTTACGGTTACTCTTTTACCACTCGCAAGCTTTATTTTAATATTTGTATAATCTGTAACCAGCTCTTCCGCTTCCCCATCTGTCTGGCCAACAACTATAGAAAGTGCCACGATAAATTTAGATTCACCAAGCTTTCTGCTATGAAAAGTACGTGCTGATTCTGCAAGTACGTTTTCATCACTATTTATAAATTGAGCAAATACATAGGATATACCTAATTTTGCAGCTAACTCAGCACTCTCTACACTAGCACCCAATAAAAAAATCTCAGGCTGTTCAGGAGGAATAGGGGTTGCATGTAAACCAAACAGTTTATGCTCCGATGGAAGATCGTTCTGAATGAAACTCTTTAAATCTAATAATTTCTCAGAAAATTCTTCACTCGCTGTTAAACGATCGATCTGTAATGCTCTTGTTGATAACGGCAATCCTCCAGGACCTTTGCCTACGCCAAGATCAACCCTTCCTGGTGATAGAGAAGCTAATACATTGAATTGTTCAGCTACTTTATATGGACTATAGTGCTGCAGCATAACTCCTCCTGAACCAATTCTTATACTTTTTGTTTCTGCTAATAAATAAGAAATTAATATTTCTGGAGCTGAGCCTCCTAACTCATCGGAATGATGATGCTCAGATACCCAAAACCGATCATAGCCGAGTTCCTCAGCCTTTTTTGCTAATTTAATCGTGTTTTGAAATGCTTCAAAAGCTGTTTCATTATGCCTGATAGGGCTTTGATCAAGAATACTGAGTTTAAAAACCATCTTATTTCCCCCATTTCTTTTTTTAAAAAAGATGCTTCAATAAAGATAAATTTATCTTCATTGAAGCATCTCTAGTCGGCTAGTCGGCTTCTCATTAGACAGGTTAATATATTCATATTTAACATATCAAAAAAGTATGATTTAGATATAAAAAAAGAGGCATTTATTAAGAGTTTATCTCTTAAATAAATGCCTCTGGTTAACCAGTTAGCTATTTAATTTAGATATATAATAATCCTATTTTTCCGATAAATCAAGTTAGTTTTCATTTTAATTTATTTTTTATGGGATTTCTCTTCTCATAAAGTTTAGCAGGGATACAGTCTATCCATCGATAAATAATTTATTTTATTCGATATTTAAAATCACTATTACCTTAAATAAATCACCATCAATTTCAATATCTAAACTGCCTCCGTGAAGATCAACAATTGATTTTGCAATCGCAAGTCCAAGCCCTGAACCTTCCGTATTACGAGATGTGTCACCTCGTTTAAATCTTTCAAATAATTCATCACTATTTTCACTTAATTCGTATTTACTAATATTCTTAAATTCAATAATAGCACGTTCTTCTTCTGTTTTTACTGAAATGTAAACTCTTGTGTTTTCTAAAGTATATTTCAGTATATTGGAAATCAAATTTTCAAATACACGCCATAATTTTTGTCCATCCACAAGCGCATAAATCGGCTGCTCTGTATTTGTAATTCTAAATTGTAAAGATGATTCATTAATCATTTCATTATACTCAGCAAGTGACTGCTGTAATAATTGAACAATATCTACTTTTTGTTTTATAAGCTCGATATTTCCACTCGCCATTTTCGATGCTTCAAATAAGTCATCGATTAATACTTTTAACCGTTTTGATTTCCGGTCAATAATTTCTAAATATGAATCACTGTCCTCTTTGGACAAATTAGGGGTTTTTAACAGTTCTGTATACGTAATAATTGATGTTAGCGGTGTTCTTAAATCATGACTAACATTTGTTATAAGCTCTGTTTTCAATCTTTCACTCTTTGCCTGCTCTTTTTTCGACGTTCTTACACCATGTTTCAATATATTAATATTATTAGCGAGCTTTGCAAGAATAGATTGTCCAACAATAGGAAGATCAGGCTCCAAATTCCCTCTTACTATCTCATTTGTACTTCTCGTAATTTTATTGAAATAACCTATTCTTCTTATAAGAAGAACAAGTATCGGAATGCCAATAAAAAGAAATGCCGGAATATAAAGCAAGATTAAGACAGGCTTAATTACTGCTGCAGTTAAGACAGCACCGAAAGCAAATACCGCTGCAAGAAGGATAAACAATTGGGTACCGACATGACGGTTTAAAAAAGCAAGCTGTAAAGCTCCCCAGCTTCTTATAATAAATGAACCCTTCCAATCCTCTTTTAGCTTTTCTGCATATTTGAATCTTTCAAACAAAAGCTTTCCATAAAAAAAGGTCAATGTAATAGACAGGGCCCCAATCATCAGGCTGAATATAATATCCCTGCTTGTCATAAATATATTTTCATCAAAATAAAGAATGCGGTCTCCTATTAAAAACAACAGCCCTAAGTTAATAAAAACTAAACAAATGAGACCGAATACACTAATATCAATCGGAATCAGATGATAAAGAGCTCTCCATTTTTCGCTTGTTTCTCTTCGAAAATAAGATTTCTCCCTAAATAAAAAGTAACTGCTTATTATCAATAAAATCAATCCACTTATTGTAAATTTAAGGAAAAGATCTTTCTTATAAAGGAAATCATAGTAATTAGCATGGATAGCACTTTCCTTAATAGCGGATTTCGGAACAGCAATCTTTCCTTCAAATAAATGTGTTGTGTTGGCTTTTAAAAGGGTAATTACATCTTCATACTCACTGACTGCATCACTGTAATAGCTGCCAGTTATTTCAGTCGATAAATAATCATTTGTTCGTGTCGGATATGTTTGAATGAACTCCATTGTTTTACTATTAAAAGTATTTTTAAGTGATTGAGCGTTCACATCTCCAATGTTTGTATATACTTGACCAGTTACTGTATCTTTTAAATAATACGTAAATGCCTTTTTATATCGTAAAAAATCAGTACGGTAATTCTCTTTTATCTTATAATATTCATCAATTCGCTGTTCTTTTTCTTTTATAATTTTCGCTTGGATATATTCATCACTTTTGAAATTATTTGTAATATCTTCTATCTTTTTATCTCTTTCTTCTACATATGTCTGGGCAACTTCTTCATTGCCTGCCTCTTTTGCATCATTAACTTTATCTTCATACTGGCTCTTTATACTTGAAATTTGGGATGAGAGGTTTCCATAGCGATAGCGGTGCTCATCAATCTCATCCTTCGAAACAGTGATCGCCCCTTTTGCTTCTGTTTTCGGAAGTTCGTTTAATTCAAACATGCTTAAATAATTAATAAATTGATTTAATTCATCATTAAACTGAGGTGTTTTAAAATAATCCCCTCTTAAATAATCACTGCCGCTCGAAATTCCAGCTGTTACACCGCTTAGCCCGTATGTAAATAAAATAAGCCAGAATACAAGTACGAGCTTACTTCTCCATTTTGTATCCAATTCCCCATACCACCTTTAAATACCTCGGATTCTTCGGGTCAATCTCAATCTTTTCCCTGATTTTTCTAATATGCACGGCTACTGTATTTTCTGCATTATAGCAGGGCTCATTCCAAACCCGCTCATAAATTTCCACAATAGAAAACACCCTGCCTGCATTTCTCATTAATAATTCCACAATTTTATACTCAATCGGTGTTAATTTCACAACTTCACCGTTGACCCGCACTTCCTTTGCTGCCTCATCTAATGTAAGCCCGTTTAATTCAATAACTCTTTGCACTCCTTCATACGTTCCAAGACTTACATATCTTCTTAACTGTGATTTCACTCGAGCAATAAGCTCAAGCGGATTAAATGGTTTTGTCACATAATCATCTGCTCCGACCTGAAGACCGAGTATTTTATCTGTATCCTCACTTTTTGCACTTAAAATAATGATTGGAATATTTTTCTGTTCACGAATTTTAAAAGTAGTAGAAATTCCATCCAGACGCGGCATCATAATATCTAAAATAATAAGATGGACATCATTTTCTGTTAACTTTTCAATTGCTTCGATTCCGTCTTTTGCTTTAATGATCGTAAGCCCTTCATTTTTCAAATATATTTCAATCGCATCACGGATTTCTTCTTCATCATCAACGACTAATACGACATGATTCTTCATATTTCTCACTCTCCTCCCTCCATTATATACTTTTTAATACTGACTATTGTAGACTTTAAATCTTAATATTAAATGGATTTAAAAATGAAGAATTTCTTAAAATGGAAAAAAGCTCGGAATAGTCATTCCGAGGCTTACACTTTAATATTTGATAATTTATAAATTAAAATTCTTTTCACTGCTTCATCAATCGTTTTTTCTGACAGTTTATTTTCTAAAACAGCATCTCTTATTCCATTTATTACTTCTCTCTGGCTTTCTAACGTATGACATACTAACAGAAGATCTGCCCCTGCATTTACAGCTTCATAACCTAACTCTTTATATGTGTAATACTTATTAACAGCACCCATTTCTAAATCATCTGTTACAACAATTCCTTCATAACCAAGTTTTTCTCTCAATAGATCCTTCATAATCTTTGCTGAAATACTTGCGGGCTTTTCTTTGTCATACGCAGGGTATTTAATATGTGTAACCATAACAAAAAACTTACTATGATCGACTTCATTGATTATTTTTTTGAATGGATAAAGATCTTTATTTTCTAAATCAGCCTGATTCGCTTCAACAGATGATGTTTCAAAATGCGGATCAATATTACTCCGGCCATGTCCCGGGAAATGCTTCAATGTTGCTGTTACTTCAGCCTGTGTCAATCCCAATACAGCTTGTTTAGCAAATTCGCCTGCTTGTCGTGGATTTTCCCCGTATGAACGGCTGTCTTCAGCTGATAAATCTAATACCGGAGCATAATTAACATGAATACCCATTTCTTTTAATTCTTTCCCGCTCTGGAGCGCTGTATTATATACAGCTTCTTTATCTCCCTTTCCAGCAAGCTCCTGCTGGGATGGAATCGGAGAAACATATTCCCTCATTCGAACGATCTTTCCTCCCTCTTGATCGACACTTAATAAAAGAGGGATTTTGCTGTCATTTTTAAGTGCGAGAGCTTGCAAATCATTTGTCAAATTGGTAACCTGCGCCGGGTTTTTCATATTTCTATCATATAAAATGACACCCCCGACTTTATAATCGCTAATCATTGTTTTTATATGATCATCAACTTCTTTGCTTTTAAAGCCTACAACTATCAACTGACCAATCTTCTCTTCAAGCGTCATTCTATTTAGTAAATCATTCACTTTCTTATCAATAGTACTCTCTTTCAGTGAAAATACTGGAACAGAATAATCTGCTTCTTTTATCTCTTTTGTTTTCAAAGATTGAATGGTAAATATACCAATTAAAATGAATACTAGAAATATGATACTCACTGTAAATATAAACGATTTTTTTATCATTCTATTCTGGAAGCCAGTTTATCAAGTTTCGCCTCATTAAGTTTCCAGCCGTCACTTTCCCACACAAGTTTCCAGTGCCCACCCCACTCCAGAACTAATGTTTTTCCATCTGCTGTACGGTCATAAGAAGTCATTCTTATATCAGCTTTTGCGTAATTTCCGGTCACTTCAATATTTTCTAACTTAGTCACTTCATCTCTAATATTTTCCTGAAGCCCTTTTTTCCAAACATCGAGATCGACTTTATTTTTACGAGAGGATGAGAAAAGATCATAAGCGGCACGATATTCATCATCGGAAATTTTTTGATAATGTCCTAAAATGACATTTTCAATCACAGCCACATCACTTCCATCACTCCAAGCTGTCATATTTGAAGGATAATTAAATCCTGCTTCTTCAAAATAAAGATTCGCTGCTCCTGTTTCTTTTTGTACCGTTACAGCTTCCGTATTTTCCACACCTTTCTCTGTCTTTCTCTGAGCAAATACCTTTATAGAACCATTTAAAGGAATAGGACCAAGCTCTGATATTTCACTAATTTTTTTCCCTGTATTTTTATTGTTAATAAACAAATAAGCTGTTTCATCATTCGTTTCAATATTAATAAAATGATCTGACCAGTCAAATCCAATCGCTTCTGTTTGTCCGCTTAAATCAGCTGTATTTATTTTCCCCTTCTGTTCCACTGTACCATAATCACTGTTTATCACTGCCTTTATTTCATATTCCCCTGGCAAATATGGACCAAATGATTTTTCTTTTTCTTTAATAATTCCTGCTTTTTCTCCGTTCACATAAATATTTGTTTTATCAATGTCAGATGAAATCTCCATGTAGTAAGTCGGAATCTTTATAGTGTAATTATCAAAGACTACCCACTTATCCCCTTTATGCTGTAAACTTACATACGAAGACGGTTCACCATATGAAGCTTTATTTTCATAAACAGCTGCTTCATAGCGCAGACCTTCGATAATCGATGTAATCATACGGGGATTATTATGTAAGTATGTTAAGAACTCTTTCGCTTTCCTGTCATCTGCTTTCATTTCATATTGTCCATTATTTATAAATTTCTTTATCTTCTTTGCATCTTTTTTATTAATTGCTTCAATAAATCCTTCGGCAACTGCCTTAGATGAGGTCATCTGTTTCACTGTGAAATAACTGCCTGCCAAAAGGATCAAAAAGATTGCAGCACAAATAGCAATTATTTTTGATTTTCTGCTTTTAAATAATGGTTCACCCTGGCCTTTACCTAATCTTGTTTGTTCCGTAGCAGTTTCTCTTTTTTCAAGGTTTACAGCCTTTTCTCCTTGCACCTGCTGACCACATTCTGCACAGAACTGATCATTTCCCATTAACTGTGTACCACAATTCCCACAATAACTCATGAAATCACTCCTTGCATTACTGACAATAATGAATTGCAAAAACAAGCATCAAAAATAAATAAGACGCTTGTTCACTGAGAAAATTAAGTTAAAAAGGACTAGAAAACATTGAACCTATATTATATAAAATTTGATCAATTATAATTCTAGAAATCGTTAAAATTAAAATAATAATAGCTAAATAAGTTAAAAATGTACCATAAACAGCGTCAAGACCTACTTTTATATCCTTTTTAAAACTAAAAATGGTAAATGGAACAGCAATAAATAAACCTAAAAAGCCGAATAATAATAGGATACCTGCGAAATCATGGACTTTAATTAAAGATAAAATAAATGCTCCTATGAAAAACGCTGTTGGTACGATTAAAAAAGTACCGAACCTTGCAAAAACATCTTGTATAACAACTGGAACTCTACCTAATTTAACAACTGCGAATGTGACCAATGCAACGAAGCCAATGAATAATAAATAATAAAATGATGGTTTAAGAACAACTTCTGTAAAACTATCAGCATATGGAACACTGAAATAAAACATTAGCGGTATGCTGATCGCATAGATAATCATTGTAATAAGACCATTTATAAATTGCTCACTATTAACTGACTGTGCAGCTATCGTTGGGTTTTTCATCCCTTGTATAAAATAATTAATATACATTTTCGACATTACCTTCGCCTTTTCCACATGTTCATTCGTTTTTACCGCTGCCGAATCATTAATATGTACTGTTGCTGCCTGCTCTTCTGCTCCACCTGCCTGTAATTTCCCACCACATTTCACACAAAATTTCCCTGTTTCATTCAAATGACCACATTGACCACAAACCACTTCCAACCATCCTCCTTTTATAACATTTGTTAACTAAATTGGTAAATATACCAATAAATTTAATATACACTTTTTTCGCAAGCTGGTCTATTTTATATATCTTTTTGTTTAATCTTTACAATTATTTAATAAAACAAAAGCCAATTTTAATCAATCTTAAGCCAAAACCATACTATTTCGAGCAGAAATAAAAAGAGCAGCTTGATAAGCTGCTCTCATTTCTTATTTATTGAAACATTTTTTCTAAATCAAGCGGTTCAATATACTCGCCGTCTTTATAAGCACGCATATTTCCACCTGAAATTTCGTCGATTAATACGATTTGTTTATTTTCACCAACACGACCGAATTCAAATTTAATGTCGTGAAGCTCAATTCCCTTTTTCGCAAGTTCTTCTTTTACAACATTTCCAATCTGCTGAGTAAGTCCTTTTAATACTTTATATTCATCTTTGGAAAGAATACCAAGCATATCAAGGGCATCTTCACTAATTGGCGGGTCTTGTCTGCCATCATCTTTTAATGTTACTTCAACGAAAGCATCAAGTGCTTGTCCTGCTTCTGTATATAAACCGTAGCGGCGTAAAAAGCTTCCATCTGCACGATATCGGCAGATCACTTCAAGACCTTTACCGAATAATTCAGCCGGTTTAACCGTCATTGTTGCTTCTTCAATATTTGCATCAACATAATGAGTTGGTATACCTTTTTCTTTTAAGATCTCAAAGAAGAACTTTGTTAATCTTAAACCTGCACGGCCTGCACCTTCGATTGTTAAACCAACAGTATTTGCACCCGGGTCAAACACACCGTTCTCACCTGTTACATCGTCTTTAAACTTAAGTAAATAATTTCCGTCCTCTAAAGCATATACATCTTTTGTTTTACCAGTATAAGTGAGTTTCATCGTAAGCAACTCCTCTGAATTAGATTTTCTCTATTGCCTACATATTATAATACAAAAAACGAATTTTCGGTTAGTTTTTTTGAAAAAAGTTCGGAAAAAGTTTAAAAAATCTTAATTCAAATGTTTATTTTCAGAATTTATACCTCCATTTCCTTATGATTCCCAAAATAATTCATCTAACGTTCGTGATAAAGCCTTACAAATAGAAACACATAAACTTAGTGATGGATTATATTTTCTCGCTTCAATTAAACCTATGGTCTGTCTTGATACTCTAACAATCTTAGCCAATTGCTCCTGTAATAAATCTTTCTCGATTCTTGCAACCTTCCTCCTTATATTTTTCATAATTACGTTTCTATGAAACGAAACAAAAATTCAAACGTATATAAATGAAATAACATCTTGACCTTAATCCTAGGTACAGGGTTTATATTGAAATCGGAGGATCATTATGAACTATTACACAATAAGCGAAGTGGCAAAAATAACAAATGTCAATGTTGCAACAGTCAGATATTACGAAAAAAGGGGGCTTGTGGACAAACCTACCCGTAACGAGTCCGGATATAGAATGTTTTCCGATGAAGTAATTGAAAATATAAAATTAATTAAGCAGACACAAAGTTTAGGATTTACACTTGAAGAAATAAAAAAAATTCTAGCAATCTATAAAACAGAGAGTTATTTTCCAGCAGAGGAAATGTACAATTTTTCTGTAGAGAAAATTGGAGAAATTGAGGAAAAGATAACCCAATTAAATAGACTTAAAGCTTTATTGCAAGCAGCAGTTCATTGTGCAGGTTCAGAACTCCCACTCACAAAAAGTTCATGTCCAATTATAAAAATATTGTCTAAAGGAGAAATGTAAATTGGCTAAAAAAGTGGAAGTTTTTACGATGGGGACCCCCTTATGTGAAAGCACCGTTCAAACAGTTAAAGAAATGGTATGCAGCAGATGTGAATTAATTATATATGATGCTAGAGTAAATGAAGATAAAGAAACTGCAAACTCTTATAATATCCAATCTTTCCCTGCTATAACAATTGACGGGAGATTAACAGATATTGAAACATTAAAGAAGGGAAAATTAGGCCGGTATTTTCATAAAAAGGTCATAGACAAATTAAAACAGCTCCTTACTTGAAATTCTCATTTATGAATTCAAAAAGGAGCCAATCATCTGTTACAGCTTGGACTTTATAATACAGGTGTTTATTACAAATATCGGTATTAAAACGGATACAACCGGCCTATGTACAACAGCTTTTTTAGTAACTCTCTATAAAATCTGTTTAATATATGGTTTAAAAAAGTGGAGAAGGACAAGTGATAAGTCCTTTTCCATTGTAAAATGTGAATATTTCTCACTTATCCCTATATAACGGATGAATTTTTTCCATTTTCTTCACCTCAAAATCAAGCGCCAGCTTCGTTTCCAATTTACCGATATTTCCTCCTTCTTCTGCAAATGATTCTAATTTTTTTGCCACTAGTTTGGCAGCTTTATCATCATATTTTCCAATCTTTATCAACGAATCAATTTTCACGGTATGCGGTGTTTCGTCTCTTCTGAAACATTGTCCCGGTACTTGTTCCCACATATGCTCCCATTCTTTCAACAAACCGATTTCTTTCAGATAAAATTTTTGCAGACCACAGAGCCATGCCGTGCAGCTCGTATTTCTTTTTTGGCAGCCGACACCCTCCTGTAAAAAATCACAGCCTTTGCAGCATGAATTTCCACTTTTTATACAAACATGACAAATATGATGTGACCCGATTGATTGAAGCACGGCAACTCCATGCTTAATTAATCCTTCTCTCGTTATTTCGATACTCAATTTATTCGCTCCATCATTTATTAGTTTTATAGAAACTGGTCACCCTAAAAAAAACCTTTGACATCAACTCAAAATAATTGTACATTTTATATAAAATATATTCAAATAATCAGATATATTAATATATAAACATTATAAAAGGAGAAGAGTTGGCATGCAACAAAAATTCAGTTTCTCGGGGAGATACTCCGGATATAATCTGCGAAACTTTCAAAAAGATGTTTTGTCAGGTCTCGTTGTTGGTGTCATTGCAATTCCACTAGGAATGGCATTTGCAATTGCTTCTGGTGTAAAACCGGAGTATGGGATTTATACAACAATTATTGCAGGGATTTTAATTTCTGTTTTCGGAGGTTCAAAATATCAGATTGGCGGACCGACTGGGGCGTTTATTCCGATTTTATTCGGCATTGTAATGACATACGGCTATGAAAACTTATTAATTGCAGGGTTCTTGGCCGGTATCATGCTATTATTAATGGGGATTCTGCGTCTCGGTTCATTAATTAAATTTATTCCGCGACCTGTAACAGTCGGCTTTACATCCGGAATTGCTGTCATTATCTTTTTCGGACAAATCGGGAATTTTTTAGGACTGACTGGTACAAAAACTCATGAATACTTTCATCAAAATGTGTTCGAAGTCATCAGTCACATTAATATTATTAATTTTTACAGTATATTAACTGCTCTTATTTGTCTCATGACAATCATTTTAACACCTAAATTTATTCCTAAGGTTCCTGGTCCAATTATCGGACTCGTCCTTTCCACTATTGTTGCTAGTATCTTTTTCCCAAGCCATGTAGCAACAATCGGTTCAACTTATGGAGATATTCCAAACAGCTTGCCAAAATTCCATATTCCAGAAATTACGGTTGAAAGAATCATTTCGCTGCTGGGACCTGCCTTTGTCATCGCAATGCTCGGAGCAATTGAATCATTATTATCTGCGGTTGTTGCGGATGGGATGACAAAAAGTAAACATAATAGCAACCGGGAACTATTCGGTCAGGGAATTGCAAACATGGTCACACCACTATTTGGCGGAATCCCAGCAACAGGGGCAATTGCCAGAACGGCAACAAATATTAAAAACGGGGCATTTTCACCGATTGCAGGGATTACTCACGGTTTCGTCGTATTAATCATCTTGTTATTATTTGGACCATATGCATCCAATATTCCGCTGGCTAGTATGGCACCAATTTTAATGGTTGTTGCATGGAATATGAGTGAGAGAAAAGTTTTTATCCATTTATTAAAAACAAAAACAGAAGATTCTCTCGTTTTAGTTATTACATTTTTATTAACAGTATTCGTCAACTTAACTGTTGCTGTTCCAGTCGGACTACTGCTCGCTATTCTCCTTTTCACGAAACGAATGAGCGAAATGTTAGTTACTGTTAAAGCATTGCCTAACCCTGATACGAAACAGAAAAAAGTAGAGTCACAAGTAGTAACAGATGGGCATGATTGCCCTCAAATCAGTATTTATAATGTCGAGGGTCCTTTATTTTTTGGGGCTGCCCAAACATTTGAATCATCTATTATGAAAACTATTAATTTAAAACCCCGTGTTCTGCTCTTACGAATGGGGAGAGTTCCTTTTATGGATACAACCGGAGAGGTCTACTTATCCAGCATTGTGAAAGATTTCTCAAAAAGCGGTATTATCTTAATATCAGGAATGAAGTCCCAGCCGAAAAAGATGTTAAAGAAGACCGGTTTATATGATTTAATAGGAGAAGAGAACTTCTTTGATCATACAGGTGAAGCAATCGATTATGCTCTAAAACATTTAGATCAAGATAAATGTATCGGCTGCAAACATTTCGCATTCAGCGAATGTACAGTCCTTTCTAAAGAAAATCATAAAAAACTTTTAACAAAATCTTCATCCTAGTGAAAAAGAGAAAGAGAGGAAAAAACAATTGAATCTTGAAATGCAGCAGTTTAAAGCAGAATTCTTCAAAGCACTGGCACACCCGCTCAGAATAAGAATTCTCGAGCTATTAGCAGAAGGCGATAAAAGTGTAAACGAAATTCAAAGCTTAGTCGGAAGTGAAGGATCGGCTGTCTCCCAGCAATTAACTGTTTTAAGAACGAAAAATATTGTAACGGGTACGAAAGAAGGAACACGTGTCATCTATTCACTCAGGGACCCGATGATTATTGAACTGCTTAAAGTAGCAAAACAAATCTTTAATAACCATCTTGTTGATACAATTACGATTTTAGATAAAATGAAAGATTCGAATGCAGAATGAGGATGTCCCTAAAGGGTAAAAAGCACCCTTTAGGGACATCCTTCTGAAAGGCCCTGTAATGAAAATCCGATAAAATCAAGGATTTGGAGACAGGGCCTTTCAGCTTTTAAAACTTATCAGGGACTTATGATACACCCCCTACTTTTTTAATTTATGTAACATAAACACTGTATTTAAATCTTTTTTATAACTATTTTTCGCATAAAATGACGCTGCCTGCCCTTCTTGCAATGTTAGCAAATAAGAATAAATAACACCTCGTTCCTGTAAATAAGCATCCAAATAAGAAAGCAGCCGCGTGCCAATCCCCTTTCCTTGCATATTAGGACGCACACACATTTCCTTCAAATAAAAAAGCTCACCATCACTCCATTCTTCACAGTTTCCAGCGGCCAATGCGACTAATTCTTCATTGTGATAATAGGAAAAACCTACGAATCTCGGTGTATGTAAAAGATCAAGAAAACGTCTCTCCGCTTTTTCAAATGTCCAATTATCTTGCCAAGGTGGTTCATTAAATACGGAAACATATAACTCTATATTTTTATTTAAATTATCTAACGTAATTGGTAGAATCATAAGCTCTCCCCTTTTTACAAAGATTTTACATTATCTTTCCAATATATCAAGTATAATAAATAATAGTTAAATGATGGAATGGAGTTAAAATAATGGAATTAATAAAATCTTTAAACATCGCCTTACGCTTTCTAATCGAACTTTGCTCCTTATTTGCGATCGGATATTGGGGATTCCAGACGGGAAAAGGGACATTACTAAAATCTATCCTTGGCATTGGCGCTCCTCTTACAATCGCTGTTATATGGGCAATATTCGGCTCACCTAATGCTTCCTATCAACTGAATAGCGGTTTACGCCTTAGTTTAGAACTTATCATATACTTGCTTGCTTCAGCTGCAATTTATACGACTGGTCGTCCAAAAATAGCTGTACTTTTTATTACTATTGCTTTGGCAAATCTTACTTTAATGTATGTTTGGGAGCAGTAAGGAGGGGAGAACATGAGCATACGTCAATTTGCTTTATTTTTAATAATAACTGGGCTTCTTTATACAATCGGATATATTTTTACGATCCCGCTATTCATGCTTCAATATGAATATATTAACGATACAAATGATACATATGGCACAACGGGTTCTATCTTACCACTATTAATCGGGATTATTGTTGCTCACATAGCTGAAAAAATCAGAAGAACATTTAATTAACCCTAATAAGACTTCATATAAATAGGAGAGCTGCATATCACTTTATTATTAGTTGAATGCAGCAAAAAAAGCATAACTAATCTATTCCGATTAAGTCATGCTTTTCATAATCTTATTTATTTACTTCTTCTAAATATTTCAAGTCAACTAACCCTTTAATGTCATTGCTTGGAATATATTTTGCTTCTTTACTTATATCAGCCATTTCCTGGATAACATTTTCGTTAACAGCTGTTGTTACTTCTAATCTTGAGAATGCTGCATTTAATTCATCTTCATTAATTTCTTTTCCAGTTAATTCTTTTAAATGTGCCGCTACAATCTTTTTAGCTTCTTCAGGATTTTCTTTAATAAAGTTTACAGCTTTTACATGTGCTTTTAAATAAGCTTTTACTAAATCTTCATTTTCTAAAAAGTCTTTACGAGCTGTTACAACTGTGTTCGTTGAATCTTTACCCCAAGCGAATTTATCCCAATCAAGCAATAGTTTTCCTTTTGCCTGCGTTTCTAAAATATATCCCCATGGCTCTTGTGTTGCTGCTGCATCAACAGAATTTTGAACGAATAATGTCGCTGTATCCGCTGGTGCCGCTGCAAATAGTTGAACTGTTCCACCATTTGATGTCGGTTTTAAACCTACTTCTTGAAGGGCTTTACGAAGCATAACATCTTGTGTACTCCCGATAACCGGAATGGCTACTTTTTTACCATCTAAATCTTTTAAATCTTTCACACCGCTCTTTTCACTTGCAACTAATACTGCACCACCATTTACAGCACCTGAAAGAATACGGTAACTTGGGTCTTTTGCATAGAAGTTAAGAACTGGACCTGGTCCGACTGTACCGATATCAATCGTTTTTGTCGCCATTGCTTCCATGAATAAACCGCCGTTTGATACTGTTTTCTTCGTAATCTTCACATCTTTGCCAAACTCTTCAGCAAAGTAGCCTTTTTCAAGCGCCACTATTGTCGCCATATGTGTTAAGTTTGGAAAATAACCAATCTTTACTTCTTTTTTATCGCCACCGCCAGTTGACTTTTCTCCACTGTTACCTTGTCCGCCGCAAGCAGCTAAAATTCCCACTAATAATGCTAAAACAACTGTTAATTTTAATATATTGCTCTTCAAATTCTTACCTCCTTAATTTAATCCCCATTTTCTTTGCACACTTTTCTCTAATCTCATGAAAACGATATTATCCATTATTGTTCCAATAACACCAATAATAATCATAACTGAGATAACGAGATCCATCTGTCCAAGTGAACGGCCCATCTCAAGCATTTGTCCAAGACCACCGCCTGCACCAAGTAATTCTCCTGCCATCAGTGCACGCCAAGAGAATGCCCATGCTATACGAAGTCCTGAAATCATTTGCGGAACAGATGCTGGTAAAATAACAGTCCGTACAAAATGAAAACCTTTTGAACCAAATGTTTTTGCCACACGCTGATAGAGTGTAGGCACATTTTTAAATCCTGATGCTGCACTTACAGTCATCGTCCATGTTGCTCCAATTGTTACAATAAATAAAATTGAAATATCGTTTAATCCAAACCATATAATTGCAAGCGGAAACCAAACAATACTTGGAATCGACTGTAATGCAGTAACAAGGAACCCGAGCGTATCTTCCACAAGTTTAAATCTCCAAATAAGATAGCCTAAAAATACTCCCAATGAAATCGCAATTGCAAAACCGATTAGTAAACGGCTTAAACTTTTAAATACCGCAACTAAAATTTGTCCATCAACAATACCATGGAATAAAGTCGTCAGAACTTGTGAGAGACTTGGAAACATAAACGCCGGCAATCCAGACAGTCTAGATGTGGCTTCCCATATCACCGCTATTATCGCGATGAAGATGATCCGTCTTAAAGCTGTAGTCATCTCCCATTTCCTCCTTTAATACCTTTTCAATTTCATCCTGCAGGGCAGCTAAAATTCGCTGCTCTAAATGAAGAGACACATCATCCGGCATTATGCCATCTTTTTCCCTCTGCGTTTCAAAAGTCGCTTTAATTTTCCCCGGACGTGTCGCAAACACAATAATTTTCTGTGATAGAAGAACAGCCTCACGAATATTATGTGTAATGAAAATAACTGTAATTTTTAATTTTTTCCATATTTCCAAAAGTTCTTTATGCAGCACCATTCTCGTCTGCTCATCAAGCGCTGCAAAAGGCTCGTCCATTAATAAAATATCAGGTTCCATCACAAGCGCACGAGCAATCGCTACACGCTGCTTCATTCCTCCTGATAACTGATGAGGATATGAATCAATATAGTTGCTTAGATGCACCATTTTTAACATTTCAACTGCTTTTTCTTCTGCTTCTTTTTTAGACATACCTTTTAATAATAAACCGTAAGTTACATTATCAAGAACCGTTAACCATGGGAAAAGACCTGCTTCCTGGAAAACAACAACACGCTCTGGACTTGGATTTTTCACAACTTCATTATTAACACGAATCTCACCCGTATCGGCTTTTTCAAGACCTGCGATTAAATAAAGCAATGTGGATTTCCCGCAACCAGACGGTCCAACGATCGAAACAAATTCTCCCTTTTCAACTGAAAGATTAATATTATCTAAAACTTTCAATTCACCCTTCGCCTTGTGATGAAAGCTCTTTTCAATTCCATCGATGTGTAAATACATTCTTGTCCTCACCTCAATTTTAAAACAAAATTGTTTCAGTAAATTAATTATCATTATTCTTACTTATTTAATAGGCTTTGTCAATGAACTTTTCGCAAAACGAATGAATCCTTATTAAATTCTAACTATTTATAATCTTTTGGATTTAATAATAATATTTTATTTTTACCATTATGACAATATAAATAAGAAAAAACATTCTCGAAATTCTCAACATATATCCTTTATAGTTAATTTCACTACGCAAAAATTGTAAACTTTGCCCTTATTAGAAAATAGCCGTTGCCTCCAGAAGAAAATCCATATCAAAATGAGAAAATTTCTGTTAAAACTCTTACTTCAATTGTCTTACAACAATATAGAAAACAAATGATGAAAATATTATTATTAATTCTACAAACGTTCGAATATCAGCTACAGACTCAATAGAAAATATTCAAATTTTATCAGCATTTTTAGATGAGATTGAAGGTTTGTAGTGTATATGTGATTCTTTTCTAAATATAAGAAAGTAACACAGATAAAAAGCTTGGAATGAATTACGTTCCAAGCTTCTTAAGTACGTAGCAGAATTTGATTTTCTCTTAAAGTGACAGTGTAATCTATACTTACAAATTTCTTTTGTCTATTTATAAAGAACTTCTTCATTCCCTCATCAATTTCCAAATTATACGAATTATTTCCGATAGAAAACATATTATCTACCAATTTAAAAATCCTTAATAACTATTCTTTTTATTAATAAGTGCTACTCTAAATCCGGCACATAAATCACTTTTGTTTCAGCTATATAATTTGCTTTATATGTATCCTGCATTTCTTTATTACGAATATCGTATGTATTAACTAGGCGATTCGCTCTATTTATTTTATTTTCCATAGTCTTTCTTGATACATTCAGTTCAAATCTCTGGCCATTTTCTAATGTTAAAATAGACTTTCTTTTATATGATGTAATATCTATAATATGCCTGTACGATACCCAAATACATCTTTTATTGTAAGGTGAACTAATTGGGATCATACATGTTTTATTCATTTTACTTATAACTATTGGAAGCATTTGATGTCCTTTTAAAATTTTCGCTGCTGACCTGATTCTTCCTTTCATATCACTGGCAAAGTATATACAGCTTTCATCGATAATATTTTGTGACTTCCTTTTCACTTTAACGGCTTCAAACCTATCAATAACAATACTATTAAGTGCACCCTGCTCTGCATAAAACGGGATAATCATCATTGTACTTCCCTTAATAATGTAATCTTCTTCTTCTCGTTCAACCTTTAAAGATTTTAACAATTGCTCATACATATTATCCAACATCTCCTTTGTCTATAGAACTGTTTTCAAAACAGCAGAGTTAGATATATTATTAAACAAATTGGAATTTTCAATTATACGAACCTTTACGCTATTCAAAGCTCCTCTTTTCTTTATTTACATCATCTATCACCTCCTTAAATTGGATTAACCTTACCGCTATTTATTGAGGTTCAAATCTAGAGAAAACGACATATCTATTCTATTTTCATTATAATAATCGGAAATAATTGCTGTTTTTCTTGAGGAAAGAAAGGTAAGTAATTTTTTCGTTACAGCGGATAATTTCGGAGATATTAGCAGATCGGTTGACTTCTATAAGAATGTTATTCTATTAATTGAGAGTTTATGCGGAGCTAATCTGTGACCGCGACCTATGCTATATCTAAAAAAATTCTCATCTGATATTGTTTATTTAGAGATCAATTTTCTTAAAACATGATGATTAGATTTAAATATACTTTATCTTTATTTAAATAGCTTAGCAGTCAAAAAGGTTTTCTATATGAATTTCTCAGAATAATGACTTCGCATTTTTAGGTCTTCCTACACAGCTCTTCCTCCTTCCTATTCCCTATTATAGTTTTACCACATCTTGTTAGTATTAAGATTATGTTAATTTTATGTAAACTAATTCCATAAAGTGTATTTTCAATTAGGGGCTTTTCTTATCCACTACTAATTGTTAAATGAACTTCTGAAGCTCTATTTTCGTTATAAAATAGCTGATTCCTAAATAATTCTCTAGTTAGATAACATGAACTTATAAATTATAATGTGCTTGAGTGAAATGAACCTAAAATCGAACACTAAAATATACTTTAGATAGATTTGTTACACCTTACTTACATCTTCCTCTTCCCCCTCTAGTAATTAATTTCTTAAATTAATATGTTTAAAAATAAATCTAGGGGGTATTTTCTATTAAACAAGGAAAAACTTCTCGACAAATATTGAAATAATGATCTTATTTTCAGCAATTAATGATGTAAAAACAGATACAAAGTCCATTTTTTCTTTCATTTTTGTCGAGACTTAGCTGAAATAGTCAAAATGTTTCAATTATATTAACAGATATGTTCTGTTACAATAAAAACAACATAATTACTAGAGATTGGCAGAAGGGGATGTTTTTTGATGGAGAAATTAATTCAATTAGTAAACGTAGAGGAAATTCAGTTTGAGGATGAATATGAAGAGCAAGAATACTACTACAAACTATGGGAAGAAGATCGTTTCTAATAGTTAAATTATATAATGAAATAATGGGTCTGGCATTTATACGCCAGACCCATTAATATTTATATAGATTCAAATTAGCATTTTTATAATATGAGACAAAAGAGCAGTCATTCCATTATAAAAATTTGTTGTAATGAATCGCTTCTTTATCATTATCTTATACTGAAAAATCAAGCATCGCTTATTTAGATATATATTTATTTCTTTATCATATATTATTAAAAACATGTAGCCTTCGTATCCAAAAATTAATGAATCTTTACGGAAAAGCAAGACATTTTTTGAGTTCCTCGCTGAAAATGCCGCTTATCTATAAAACTTTCTACCTGGTAAAATAGTTTGTTTTCGATTGGATCAGAAAAATGCTATGATAGTTTTATGCATTACTACCAACTAAAGATAATGGAGGTAAATTATGGCTAAATATAAAAGGAGAAATACACCTGCATTCACGATGCTTGCATGGTCTGGTTTAATTCTTTTTACAGCACTTATTTTAATTGGCTTATATACATTAGACCAGCCATTAATGGTGAAGGGCTATTACTTAATGGGAACTGTCGGCGTCATTATTTCATCTTTTACTGTGGCAAAAGTCGTAAGGGATAATCAAGAGGACGAGGATGAAGAAAGAAAGCCTCATATTGAGTCTTAATTATTTGTAAAATTAAATAATAAATCCTCATTATTCTTCGCCGGGGATTCGAGATCAGACTGTCTCACATAGTTCTCATCCGTCTATCATAAGGTAGGGTGACACTTGTATAGAGACAGTCTTTTTTAAAGAAACGAAGGATGATGTTTTGTAAGTTAGAACCGTATGCTCCTCTCTTTTATGAAATTATTTTCCACTCTTTTTTTTCTAAAAATTTCGGTACTTCCTCAGCCGGAAGCGGTTTGCTGTAGTAAAAACCTTGCACATCACTGCATCCCTTCCCAAGTAAGAATTCCGCCTGCTCTTTTGTTTCCACTCCTTCAGCAACGACATCCATATTAAGCTTGCGTGCAAGTGTAATTACTGCCGAAACGATTGCGGCATCATCTTTCATTTCTGGAAGAGAACGAATAAATGAGCGGTCAATTTTAATTGTATTTGCCCTGAATTGCTTTAAATAGGATAAAGAAGCATAACCGGTGCCAAAATCATCGATTGAGACTCGTATACCAATATCTTGTAAATTTGCGATGGCATCTTGAATAATATTTTCATGCTTCACAAATACACTTTCAGTAATTTCAATTTCCAGACAATTTGGCGGGAGACCTTCTTTTTTCAATGTTTCTTTCACAAGAATAACAACATCCTGCTGAATAAACTGACGAACAGAAACATTTACTGCTACTCGAATATTAAATGGACCAGCTTCTTTCCAAGCCCGAATTTGACGGCAGGTTTCTTCAATCACCCATGCGCCAAGCTCCATAATGAATCCGCTTTCTTCCGCTAAAGGGATAAATATAGCTGGACTAATCAATCCTTTTGTCGGATGATTCCAGCGAACTAATGCTTCTACACCTATCACTTCGCCTGTTTCAATATTAACTTTCGGCTGGTAATGGAGAATGAATTGATTTTGGATAAGAGCTTTACGGAATTCCCCTTGCAGTGCAAAGTATTCGAATGCTGGATCAGCCATTTTTTCATCATATATTAAGCTTGCGTTTCCACCAGTTGATTTTACGTTATACATTGCCGTATCAGCATTTCTTATTAACTCTTCAATCGTTTCTCCATGGTTTGGATACATGCTTATTCCGATGCTCGTCGTTATATGAAATTCACTATTATCAATAATGATAGGCTGCTTTACTGCCTCCAAAATCTTTTTAGCAATATCATTTACCTTATCATAATCTGTAATATTACAAAGTAAGATAACGAATTCATCGCCTCCTACCCTTGAAACAATATCACTCGCTGTCATACTTTCCTTAATTCGCTCTGCAGTTGTTTTCAAGATCAAATCTCCATAAGCATGACCAAAATTATCATTAATGGATTTAAATTCATTTAAATCCATAAACATAATATAAAGCTTTCTATTTTCCCTTTTTGCTTCTTCAATTGTATTTGTTGATATTTCTTTAAAATAACGAAGATTTGCCAAATCGGTAAGAACATCATGTGATGCTAAATATTGAATATTTTCTTCAAATTTATTTCTCTCAATCGCAAGCCCCGTTAAATAACTTAAACTCGTCAGCATTTCAATCTCAAATTTCGTCGGTGTCCTAACATTTGTATAGCAAAGGACAAATGTACCAAGCAAAGAATCAGTCGTAGACAAAATCGGCAAGGACCAGCAAGAACGGATACCATACTTCATTGCCTCATCACAGTAATTTCTCCATACTTCATCAGTTGTAATATTTTGAGCAATCTCTAATTCTTTTATATGTACAGTACGGCTGCAGGAATTGTTATTCAAATGAACTGGTATTTCACTGAATTTTCTTCGCAGCGCTTCATTTAAATGAGGTGCATAGCCAATCCTAAGTACATTTTCTTCCTCATGATAAAACATAACTGAACAACAAACATCATCTGTTTGGCCCTCTATCACCTTTACAATTTTCTCCAAAATTTCAGGAAGCGGCTTTCCGACTGCGATTAATTCCAAAATAGCAGTCTGTGTCTGCCTTAAAAATTCAGACTGCTTTTTACTCGTAATATCTTGAGCAATTCCGGTAATCCCAATGACATTTTCATTTAAAGAAGTCGGAATAAGTGTTAGATACAAGTCTATCCTTTCACCATCTTTACGCACAAGTCTTGCTTCACGGCTTTCAGTTTTCCCGCTTTTTACACTTTCAAAAGCACTTCTTATTTTCTCATTATCCCTTTTATCAATCGTAGAGAAAAAATCCATTTCAAGTAATTGTTCACGGCTGTAACCGATAAGTTTTTCTGCAATTTCATTCACATCCAGAAAATGACCGTTAATATCCAAGGAGTAAATTCCATCGGGATTTTTCGTAAAAAATGAATTATACTTCTTCTCACTCTTCAATAGAAGCATATCTGTTCTTCTCTTTTCAGTAACATCCCGTCCAATAATCATTATGATATCCGGGTTTCCAAAACGATCATAAACAGGAATCCCAATCAGCTTAAACAAATAGGTTATTTCATTAACGTTTATTTCCTCTTCTATTTCTATTTGCTTTCCCGTTTCCCATGTCTTTTTATCCATCTCTATAAAACTATTAACAAACGGTGCATAATAATAGTATATTTCACCTAATTGATGATCGAGTTTTCCCTTATAATTACTCTCGTCTATCTTAAAAATTTCCAATGTTCTTTTATTTGCTTCAATCCAGTATCCTTCACTGTTTTTAACGATTATTATATCGTCACTCGCATCTAAAATCGCTTGTAATTGTAAATTTTGTCGGTCACTTAACATTTGTTTTCAACCCACTTTTTTTAGTCTTGTAAAAATTATAACAAATTCATAGGAAAGTGCTACCAAAAACTCAAAGTAAAAACAGGTTCTTCTTATTAAAAAAACAGAAAAGTTTCCATACTTATCATATTGACGAATAGATCGCATTGCTTTATTATTTTCTTCTTGAATGTACGCATAACGTGGTTCGTAACCATCCCACGATAAAAAACTAAGGAGAGATTTAAATATGAAAGTAAAAACCCTTGTTGTGAATGGGCTCTTAGCTGCGATATATATTGTCGTAACAATGCTCATCCAGCCAATTGGATTTGGGAATATCCAATTTCGTATCCCTGAAATATTTAATCATCTAATTGTTTTCAATAAGAAATATATATATGGAATTCTTTTAGGTGTATTTCTGGCAAATTTATTTTTTTCGCCAATGAAGGTCGATGTTATTTTCGGCGTTGGACAATCACTGATTGCCCTGCTTATTACAATTGTTACAGCGCGCTATATAAAAGGAATTTGGATGCGAATGTTTATTAATACGATCGTCTTTTCATTTACGATGTTTATTATTGCATTTGAATTGTATATTTTCACAGATTTAGATTTACCGTTTTCTCTATTATGGTTAACGACAGCTATCGGAGAATTCGTTGTCATGTTTGCAGGGGCACCAATTATCATTGCGATTAACAAACGCATTCATTTCGAGAAAATAATAGATTAAATGCAAAAAATGCCTTCCTTCTAAAATGAAGTGAGGCATTTTTTTATTTTATTCTGCTTGTATCTTCTCTTTTGGCTGTGCTGATGTTACTAAACGGTCATTCGTTAATAAGAAAACAAATACGATAACTAAACCCGCTGGAATAAGAGCCCATGTAAATGTCTGTGTAATCGAGCTTGCGAGTATATTCGTTATTTTTTCTAAAATAGGGGCTGGAATGGATGCTCGTGCTTCAGGTGACAGGATAGCCCGAGGATCAGCTGACATTCCTCCCTGGAATATTTGTCCTGTCTTATCAAAAGCACTGGCCATTTTATCTGTGAATTCATTTCTTTGAATGATTCCGTAAACTGTAATTCCAATCGTCATTCCTAATTGGCGAACGAAGGAAATAGTAGAATTTGCTGAACCTCTCTGTCTTACATCCATATGATGAATTGCTGCCATACTTATGACAGAGAACGAAGCACCAGTACCAAGACCAACGATAATCATAAAAATAGTCAGTGTCATTTTCGATGTATTTTCATCCAATGTACCAAGCAGATAAATGCCAAGTACAAAAATAAGGGCAAATACGATCATGACATTTCGATAACCAACTTTAGCTGCCAAAATAGCGCCAAGCTGACTGGAAACAACTACACCGAGCATCATCGGCAGCAAAATAAGACCCGAATTCGTCGCTGATCCTCCTGTCACACCTTGAACATAAATTGGGATATAGACTGCGGCAACAATGAATCCTACCCCATAACAAAGACCAACAAGAGTACTGGCGGCAAATAGACGATTTTGGAACATTTTAAATGAAATAATCGGTTCTGTTACTGTTCTCTCAATAAATAAGAATGCGACGAATAAAACAGAGAAGGTGCTAAATAAACCTATAATAACAGCTGAGTTCCATTCATATTTATTCCCGCCAAGCTCTAAAGCGAATATGAGACAGACGACTGCTCCAACAAGTGTAAATGCACCGAGCCAGTCAATGCGCTGTTTTGAATGTTCATGAGATTCCTTATAATATTTTAAAACGAAGAAAAATGCGATAAAACCGAGCGGCAGGTTAATATAGAAAATCCAATGCCAGCTTATGTAATCTGTAATATATGCGCCGAGGAGCGGTCCGAATACACTTGAAAGACCGAAAACTGCTCCGAATAATCCTGTCATTTTACCACGTTTTTCCGGTGGGAAAATATCAAATAAAATAGTGAAAGTAATCGGAATTAATGCTCCGCCGCCGATTCCTTGAATTGCCCTGTAAAGACTAAGCTGCTCAATACTTTGTGCTGTTCCGCAAAGAATCGAACCGAGTAAAAAAACGATAAGTCCAAAAATAAAAAAACGTTTCCTTCCGTACATATCAGATAGTTTACCAAAAATAGGCATACCAGCCATTTCTGCTACCATATACGCGGAAGTAACCCAGATGAATTTATCCAATCCACCCATTTCACCAACAATTGTACCCATTGCTGTTGCAACGATCGTATTATCCATAGATGACATTAAAATCGTCAATAATAGGCCCGCAACGACAAAGTTAATATTTTTATTTGCTTCCACTAAGTTTTCTCCCTTTTTTATAAATTAGCTGCCGCCTTTTATTGAATCATATGGATATGCTTTACTGCAAATTATTTTTTGTAAATTTTACTATAAAAACGATTACTGCTGTTTCTTTAAATACCAAAGATAATTGCGCTTGTCTTCCAGTTCACGTTCAAAATAACCTATATATCCAAATAGCAAACTAATGTCTTTTGCTGCCTCATTATCTTTCTTTTCATACTTTTCTTTCAATCTTTTTACTTCCTTTTTCACAATACAATGATCATTCTCATCTTTCTCTGCTGCTTCAAATATATCTGTCTCTTCATCTGGAATGAGTTCAATCCCCATAAACTTCCTCACATCTCCATTAACCCGGCGTTCAAGTCTGTATGCATATTTCGCATTCTCGAGTTCCTCTATATATTTCGGATGGATTTTAATTGATTTCGGAATAACAGTTTGATCAATGATAAACTTCTTTAAACGATCAATAATATTCATTGCAATTCATCCCTCCTTCTTATTAATACAACCTGTTCATCTAGTGCAGTAATAATCCATTCCGAAAGAATTTTAGTTAGCATGTATTTATAATTGAATCTTTAACTAATGTAGAAAACCCCCGGGCATGATATCATTTTAGAAATAGGGGGAGTTAAATATGAAGAAACTATATGAATTGCTTGATGGGTTTTATAAAGAGATGGTAGAGATTAGACGTCATTTGCATCAATATCCTGAGCTTTCATTTGAAGAAGTAGAGACACCGAAATTTATTGCGGCATTTCATGAAAAACTCGGGCATGATGTTCGAACAAATGTCGGTGGACGAGGTGTTGTTGCAACTTTAAGAGGTGAAAAGCCTGGACCAACAGTTGCATTAAGAGCTGATTTTGATGCACTTCCAATCCAGGAAGAAAATGAAGCAGCCTATAGATCAAAAGTAGACGGGGTTATGCATGCTTGCGGGCATGATGGACATACGGCAACATTATTAGGTGTTGCAAAAGCATTAAATAAATTAAAAAGCGAACTGGAAGGATCTGTCGTCTTTATTCATCAGCATGCAGAAGAACTTCCTCCAGGTGGTGCAATTGCGATGATTGAGGACGGCTGCCTTGACGGTGTTGATGTTATTTTTGGTACACATTTATGGGCTACAGCACCGCTTGGTGAAATCGGCTATAAGGTCGGACCATTCATGGCTGCTGCTGACCGCTTTGATATCAAAATTCAAGGATATGGAGGCCATGCATCACAGCCTGAACGGACAAAAGACAGCATTGTCGTCGGTTCCCAGCTTGTAACCAGTCTCCAGCAAATTGTAAGCAGACGTGTAAGCCCGTTAGATAGTGCTGTCGTCTCGGTTTGTTCCTTTGAAGCTAAAAATCCATTTAATATTATTGCAGATTCTGCTGTTTTAGCAGGTACAGTAAGAACGTTCAAAGAAGACACAAGAGATTTTATTGAAGAAGAGATAGAACGTATTATAAAAGGTACTTGCCTCACTGCAAATGTCAGCTATGATTACACATTTTTAAAAGGATACCCCGCAACAGTAAACCATAAAGAAGAAACAGAATTCATTGCAAAGACAGCTGAAACTGTACCGGATGTTCAATCTGTGAAAGAATATGAACCACGGATGGGGGCAGAAGATTTCGCTTATTATTTACAACATGTAAAAGGCACTTTTTTCATGACAGGAGCAAAAATTGCCGGACGTGAAACATATCCTCATCATCATGCAAAATTTGATTTCGATGAAAAAGCTTTATTAATCGCTGCAAAGGTGCTAGGTACAGCAGTATTATCTTATATGGAAGAAAATTAAATCCCACTATTAACCATATTATGAATATCCCTCCATTCTTTCGGGTATATTAACTCTTTAGAAATACTTCATTACAATGGAGGGATAAATATGACTGCTAGAAAGTATGTATGGGAAGATATCTTAAAAACAGTTAAAAAATTAGACCCTGAAAAATTAGAAATTGTAAAAGCAACATTACCCGTTGTACTTGAACACGGTGAAGCAATTACAACAAGATTTTATGAACGTTTATTCGAAAACCATCCAGAATTGAAAAATGTTTTTAATTTAACACATCAAAAAACAGGTCATCAGCCGAAAGCACTTGCCAATGCTGTTTATGCAGCTGCTGCCAATATTGAAGATATGAGTGCCATTATGCCTGCACTCGAAAGAATCGGACAAAAGCACCGCAGCTTGCAAATTAAACCTGAACAGTATCCGATCGTCGGTGAAAATTTATTAGGTGCTATTAAAGAAATTCTTGGTGAAGCAGCAACGCCTGAAATTATTGATGCATGGGCAGATGCTTACACAATTATTGCTGATGTATTTATCAAAATGGAAGGCATCCTTTATAAAACAACAGAATCGGCACCAGGAGGCTGGGGTGGTTTTAAAGACTTCGTTATCGATAAAAAGGTAAGGGAAAGTGATGTTATTACTTCTTTTTATTTGAAACCTAAAGACGGGAATGAATTACCATTATTTATTCCGGGACAGTATATTACAATTAAGGTCGATATCGAACAAGAGGAATTCACACATTTGCGCCAGTACAGCTTATCAGATCGCCCTGGCTTAGATTATTTTCGCATAAGTGTAAAACGGGAGGATGCTCTTGAAGAAGGTTATCCGAAAGGAGTCGTATCTACTGATTTGCATGAGCTTTTTAATGAAGGAGATACTATCCCGATTACAGCACCGGCCGGAGATTTCTATTTGGATATGGAAAGCAGGGCACCGGTTATTTTGATTAGCGGCGGTGTTGGACAAACTCCTATGCTTAGCATGCTTAATACCATTATTCATGAACAGCCTGATCGAAAAGTCTACTATATTCATGCAGCAATGAATAGCACAGTACATGCCTTTAAAGAAGATGTAAAAAAAGTATCTTCAGAACATGAAAATGTAAAAGCTTTTACTTTTTATCAAACACCAACCGATGAAGATAAGGTCTCTCATAACTTTGATGAGGAAGGCTATATTACATTACCTGCTTTACAAAAAATTCTTCCTTCCAATGAGGGTAATTTTTATTTCTGCGGACCGGAGCCGTTTATGAAAGCAATTAACAAAGCATTAAAACAATGGGATGTTCCAGCAGAAAATATCCACTATGAATTTTTTGGTTCTTTTGGTAACTTGGACAGCGATTGAATAAAGGAAAACTCCATCAGTATTTTTATTCCCTGCTAACAGTTATTAAACTAATCGGACATTTCAACACAGTAAAACAAAAAAATTCAGACCCTGTTTCTATAAAGGATCTGAATTTTTTTGTTTCTATTTCACTAGTTCTGCGTTATTATATTCTAATAAAATATTTTTCTTATATATAAATTTGTGTATAACTTCACAAGTGTACATTTTTTAAAAACTTAAAATGAAAACGATTTCACAATATATACACAATTATGTAACAGAATGTGCTGACAATAAAACAGCTTTCATTTATAATAAGGATAACATTAATAATACTATCTAAAGGGGTAATATTAAACAATGAAACAGTTTGTTTTTTTAATAGATACAGGTAATGAAACAAGTGAACATAAGATACATGCTACTGGAATGACAGACGCATTAAAAAGAGTTCAAGATTTAAAAAATCATTTAAATGACAATAGTAACTCAGACTTAAAAATCAAATTTAAAGGGATCATTTATGAAAACGCTTTCTAATCATGGTTTGAATTGACAAATTCCTTTCTCCTCCCTTATACTGATTAATAGAGTTTAATTAATAAAACCTTTTAGGGATCCGTGGACTTTTCTAGATGCAATTCTATTTTCGCCACACAATTGTTTAGTAAATAAATGATTGTGTGGCTTTTTATGTGATGAAAGGAGTAATTTTAATGAAGACTTGGCAATATGCATTTATTGTGTTTCTAGGCGGTTGCTGCTATGGATTATTATCGACATTTGTAAAGCTCGCATACGCTGCCGGTTTTTCTATGCCGGAAGTGACTGGAAGCCAATTTTTATTTGGAGCAATTTTTATTTGGATCATCGCTCTTTTTACAAAAAAACAAAAATTACAATTTGGACAGATATTTAAACTATTAATATCTGGTGTACCTTTTGGTCTGACAGGACTTTTTTATTATGAATCATTAAAAACACTTGATGCTTCACTTGCAATTATCTTTTTATTCCAATTTGTTTGGATTGGCTCTCTTTTTGAATGGATTTTTTATAAGAAAAAGCCTACGAAAAATAAACTTATTGCAATTGCTATTTTAATTGTCGGTTCGGTTCTCTCTGCAGGTTTTGTATTAAATGGGGAGCTTTCTCTTCCATTACAAGGAACAATTTGGGCACTTCTTTCTGCTTTTACATTTACCAGCTTTATTTTCATTAGCGGATCAGTTGCAAAAGAGCTGCCTCCGGTTTTAAAAAGTGCCATTCTTACAACTGGCGGGGTAATCGTTGTTTTAATCTTTCTCCCTCCAGCATTTTTATTTAATACAGAATTATTAACGGGAGTTGCACCGTATGGTTTATTCCTTGGATTTTTCGGTGTTGCGCTCCCGCCTCTTCTATTCTCTATTGGGATGCCACATATTGGGCCTGGACTCGGAACAATTTTAAGCTCTGCTGAACTTCCAGTCGTCGTCTCTATGTCTGCACTTATTTTAAGAGAAGATGTCACGTTATTGCAATGGCTTGGTGTTCTTCTCATTTTAGGTGGAATCATTATTGGAAATATGAGGATGTCTAAAAAGAATGGAAAAAGTATTCAAGTAGATAATCAATCTGCTATTTAAAGAAGATGTCTAAAAAAGGGTAAAAACTGCTCCCTTTAGACATCCTCCTGCAAAGCCCCACTATGAGAATCATTAATCATAGTGGGGCCTTTTAGTACTTTTACGACTTATGAGAGACTTATTGGACAGGTTCTAAACATTTCTCAGGATCTATTTTTATCTCTATCCATCCCCCATCTAATCCCCTTCTATATTGTGCAATTTCAATATCTGTTCCATTCGTCAGCTCAAAAAAAATAAAAAGATAATCATTTCCATCTGTTCCCTTGAAGAAAACATTTTTCACATAGCCATTTTGAACTGTCGGATACCTTCTGCTTACAAGTTTGCACCAATTTCCATATTTAATATCTACAACCGCTTCAGCGTCATGGCTCCATCCATGATACGGAGCACATAAAAAATCCTCCCCATAAAAATGAAGATCATCTATTTTATAAACATCGTTTTCTCGTATAATTGTAATAAAACTATAATAATAAGCAAAATATGTTAAGCCTTTTAGAGAACCCTCAATTGTCTCGATTTCAGCGAAATATTCCCATTTTCCCTTCTCATTTCTTACTCTCTTTAATTTAACTAAATTTATATGGCCTATATTTCGAAAAGAATTAAAAAAATTTTTATAATTCACTCTTTTCTGATATTCTATAGTTAGGAAATTATATACAACTGGATATGGCAACGTCGCCATACCAACTGTTCCACATCCTCCAGCTATATTGTCTGATAAATGAGCAGCTTCTCGTAAAATACTAAAATAGTTTATGATGGTATCCCGAGGTGTAAGCATGAATTGTTTTGGCAGTTCTATTTGTATCGAGTCTTTTTCACCAATTGAATAAGACAAGTTCCTTTTATTTAAAGCAGGCAGCTTAGATGGGCGGAAGTATTTCTCATTCAAGTCTTTGTGATTCGGTCTTGAATGTCTTTCAATATTGCTATTTAATAATCCCTGTTTTTTAAAAGCACCGCCAAGAATGAGAGCTGGTAGTTTCATCAAATCCCCTCCTTTTATTAATCTATTAAAATGAGGATGATTTAATGATATAAATCCGCTGCGATTGCTAAATTTAACTTAAGAGAGGATTTTCAAAATGATTGGAACAAAAAATGATATTATAAAAAAATTCAATGAAAATGCTATGCAATATGATAACCAAAGAAGTAAGTTAATTCCCTGTTTTGATGATTTCTATTCTATTCCTGTATCTGTAATAGAAATAGAGAATGACACACCGAATATTTTAGATATTGGGGCAGGTACAGGATTATTTTCCTCATTTATAAAAGAAAAATATCCGAAAGCCAAAATAACATTAATTGATATTTCTGAAAAAATGTTAGAAAGTGCTAAAAATAGATTTAAAGATGATCCAAATATTGATTATATTATTGCTGATTACACTGATTATAAATTTGAAGAAAAATATGATCTTGTTATTTCTTCCCTGTCGATCCATCATTTAAATGACAATGATAAACAAAATTTATATCATAAAATATTCTCTATACTTAAAGAAGACGGGATCTTTATAAATGCTGATCAAGTTCTAGGTCATACATCTTTTATTGAAAACCTTTACAAAGATGACTGGAAAAATAAGATAGAAGCAAGTGGTCTAACAACAGAAGAGATAAATGCTGCATTTGATAGAACAAAGCTTGATAAAATGGCAACACTAGCAAAACAGCTTCATTGGTTGAACGAGAGCGGATTTAAAGACGTTGACTGCCTTTATAAATACTTTAATTTCGTTATTTTATTCGGGAGAAAAAGTTAACAATAATAATGGAGGCGTATAATTATGTTGAAAAGGGTTATAGCAGTTGTTAGCAGTCTTCTTATCATTCAAGGCTGCAGTATACTCCATAGTTCTGAATCAACAGCAGAATTTGAAACAGAAAATAATGAACTTATTAAAGCTGTAGAGCTTAATGATATACATAAAATTAAAAAACTTATTAGCAATGGTACAGACCTTAATACAAAAGATTTAAGGGGAAGAACCCCTCTTATGATTGCTACCTATAATAATGAACCAAAAATTGTGAAACTTCTTATTCAAGGTGGAGCAGATGTCAATCTACAAGACGATATGGAAAATAATCCATTCCTTTATGCGGCAGCGGAAGGATATACCGATATTGTAAAACTTACGATTAGAGCGGGAGCGGACCCCTCCATTACAGATCGTTACGGAGGCACCGCCCTGATTCCCGCTGCTGAGCATGGTTACGTTGACATCGTTAAAGAAATTCTCACTCATACAAAAGTCGATGTTAATCATGTTAATAATCTTGGATGGACTGCTTTAATTGAGGCAATCATTTTAAATGATGGGGATGAAAAGCAGCAGAAAACAGTTCAATTACTCATTGATCATGGAGCAAATGTTAATATTCCAGACAATGACAACATAACTCCTTTGCAGCATACCCGTAATAAAAATTATAAAGAAATAGAACAAATATTATTAAAAGCAGGAGCAAAATAAATATGCTCCTGCTTTTAATAATATTTGGGTTTAATTTGATCCCCAATCTTAATCTCACCTTTTTTTATAACTGAAGCATATACACCGAAGCTGCCCTCATTATGTTTAACAATTGATTTTAGCACATTTGTATCTTTTGGTAAGTCGCCTTGCGCAAGTGTTGTCATAATACATCGCTTCGTATTTTGCATAATTTTCAGTTCCACTTCATCACCTATAGCTAAGGTTTTACCAACCCATTCATTCTCAATAAAACCTTCTCCGTTTGGAACATCTATAATAATATTCGGCCGGAATCTTCTTGCCTCAATTCTACTGCTTGGGTTTATCTCCCTTAGCCTATCAATTGTTGCAGTCGTAATGAGATGCACAATGCCAATATCGTAAAAAGTGCCTTTTGGTGACTCTCTCGTAAAAATAGAGCCGGGATTTTCCACTTCGGTTAACTCTTCCGGAATATATCCTTCAAATTCAACATCTTCAGTTGAAGGTATTGATAATTTTACATTCCGATTAAAAGTCTCTGTAAGAAGTACATCTTTATCATTATCCGTACTTAAGATCATTTGACCATTTGGAAATGTAATACGAACAGGCGGAATCGGCTCGTCCACATGTGGCGGTTTCACAAAAGCCGCTCTATACTGAAACATATTTGGCCATTTAAGAGGATTTTTAGCATTAGCAAGCTTCCCTGTTTCTATATCAATTACACCGAAAGCACGATCTCCCAAAAGTCCTTTTTCTGTCATATAGCATGCATTCATTTCTTCCCCCATCATTGACTTGACAGGATATCTCCATAATGATGAAACCAGTGGAATTGTCACAATAACTCACCTTTCTTCATCCCTTTAAATTTTTCAACATTAAATTGTAACATTCGGCAATACATAAGAAATCCCTTCTTATTTCTCTAATGAAGAAATGAACTTCATCCATTTTTCAGCACATCTTCAAGCCATTTAAGATGCATACCGAGTAAAGCCTCTGACAGTTCATTAATTGGGGAAAATTTAATTTCCAATGATTCTTTATCATTACAGCATATATTTCCTTTTAGAATACAACCGATTATATCCATCAAATATACCCTCTGCTATTCTTCTAAAAAATCGAGACATTCCATTTTCTAATACATTTCCACGTACACTTAGTAGAGATGCTTCATAATCAAGTTTTTTTCAGCTAACGGCAGTAAATCTAATTCTGTTTCACCTGTCCCATGCAGTAAAAGGAAAGTCAGCTTTGGAGAATTCCTCCATTTTTTTCAAAATATATTTCATGTTCTATCCTCTGCTTCTTTTCTGATCATTTATATAGCAAAATTATCTTGAATGTGAGAAAATTTATTATTAATAACTATTTTTGTCAAAAATTATTACATATTTGTAAATATTATTTAATATCAATAAATATTTAACCTATGCTTACCGATATAAGAAATAAACAGTCTAAAAAAGGGAGATGCAGATGAGACTTATCCAGAACTTAAAGATCCCAACAAAACTACTATTATTAATAGTAATTTCAGCCTTCTCATTAATTATCGTCAGTTTTGTAGGTCATAAATATATGAAAGAGATCGCTCATAGTTCAGAGCTTATTTATAAAGAACGATTAAAACCGATCGAATGGCTTGGTCATATTCGCGTAAATAATCTTATGATCGACTCCTATACATCTGAAGCCTTACTGACAGAAGATAATACAAGATTTGAACAGTTAATGGACTCAATCAGCCAGACAATTAAAGTAAATAATGAAATGCGGGCACAATATGAAGAAGGAGATCTGTATACTGAAGAATTAAAAGGTCTCGAAGATTATTCAAAAAATATTAAAGAATTTACTCCTGTTAGAAATGAAGCTTTTGAGTTAGCAAAAGCAAAAAAGAATGGAGAAGCTTATAAGCTATATACTGAGTTTGCTAATAAGAAAAGACAGGACTTAAACGAAGTTGTCATTGACCTGCAAAATTTCAATCAAGATTTGGCAAATAAAATCAGCCAGGAAAATGAGAAGAAATTAGAAAGTGCTACATTTATCTTAACAACAGTCAGTATCGTTGGAATTATACTTTCTATTATTGTCGGACTATTTATCACTCTTATTATCGTCAAACCAATCAGACAAGTTCAATCTCTTATGCTAAAAGCAGAAGATGGAGACTTTACAACCAGTGGAAGTTATCAGTCAAGAGATGAGATTGGTCAGTTAGTTGTTTCTTACAATAATATGATCGATGGTTTAAAAAAAATGATTAAATCGGTAAGTGAAACATCTGGAATTGTTGCTGCTTCCTCTGAACAATTAAGTGCAAGTGCTGAGCAAAGTGCACAAACGAGTGAGCATATTTCTACGAATATTCAACAGTTGGCAACAGGAACTGATCAACAAGTCTACAGTGTAGAAGAAAGCTCTGATATTATCAACGAAATTTCAAGCTATGCACAGCAAATTAATAAAAATGCAAATCAGCTCTCAGAAAGCGCTTCCCAAACATCAGAGATTTCAATCGAAGGTAAAGAGTCAATTGAAAGAGTTATAACGCAAATGAATTCTATTAATTCAAATGTTTCTATACTTGAAGACTCTATTAAAAATTTAAGTGACAGCTCTGCTGAGATCGGGAAAATTAATGAAGTAATTACTGCTATTGCAGCACAAACAAATCTTCTTGCTCTCAATGCTGCTATTGAAGCCGCAAGAGCGGGTGAAGCAGGTAAAGGGTTTGCAGTCGTTGCTGATGAAGTACGTAAGCTTGCCGAGCAATCAGCTAACTCTGCGAAACAAATAACAAGTCTTATTCAACATATTCAAAATGATACTGGAAAAACATTAAAATCAATGGAATCAACAACAAAAGAAGTCGAAGAAGGACTGCATGTCGTTAAGGATGCGGGGACATCTTTTGAAAAGATTGAAACAGCCCTAAGTGAAGTATTTAATCAATTGAAGGATGTCACATTTGCTATTAATGAATTATCATCCGGTACAGAACAAGTTGCTTCTTCTGTCTCAAAAGTTAAAACAATTGCGGAAGAATCAGCAAATGGTACTCAAAATATTTCCGCAGCAACGCAGCAACAGCTCGCTTCTATTGAACAAATCGCATCTGCATCATTAAACTTAGCAAAAATTTCTGAAGAGCTGCAAGAAATGATTATGAAGTTTAAAATATAAAAAAGGATAGAGCTTTCTCTATCCTTTTTTATATTAATTAATAATGTCATTAAAAATCTCACCGCTGCCATTCACTTTAATGATCTTTAATCTTTTTTCACTTTTCACAAAAACTGTCTTATATATTTTTTCATCATTATTATTTGTAAGAAAAAGTATTCTTTTACCTTGATTATCTGTCATCATTTGAAATGTATAATTATTCCCGTCGATGACTTCCATGATTTTCTCATATTCAGGCAAGGAAGACCATTCTGTAGTTTCTTCTCCGACATTTACTTCCACTTTTTGCTCTTGTTTCTCATTCCCCTTATTAGCTGTATCATCACTGCTACAAGCTGTAAGTACAACCGCAAAGGTTAGCAATGTCATTGTTTTATACATTTATCTTTCACTTCCTAGATATAATCTCAGTATTCTTATATTACATGTAGAACATAAGTTTTAATATAATACTTTTGTACTAAATTCCCATGTGTAAAGATAAAAATTGATTTTTCGCTATTTTTCAATATTCAAAGAGAAATCCATTCTCTCAAATAATTATCTTGGATTTATTTATATTCATTCGTTAAAATTAATAAGGACATATAATTTATTCAGAGAAGAGGTATAATAATGATTCATCGCACAGTACTTATTAAATTTGGTGAAACAACAACAGAAGTACAACTAAATGAAGTTGTAGAACGTTTTAAAGCTTTAAAAGACCAGCTTACAGGAATTGTCGACCTTCAAGCAGGTATTAATATTGGAAAAAGTAAGGAATACCAAGTTGTATTAATGGTTCGTTTTGAAGATCGTGCAGCACTTGATGCATATGTTGTAAGCCCCGAGCATGTAGCAGTTGCTAAGTTTATTCAAGATGTTGGACGTCTTGATAGTATCGGTACAGATTTTGAGCTTTAAAATAAAAAGGGGAGTCCCTAATAAGTCTTAAGAGCTGAAAGGTCCTGTCACCAAATCCTTGACTTTACTGGATTTCCATGACAGGGCCTTTCAGCAGGATGTCCCAAAAGGGTTGCTTTTTACGCTTTTGGGACATCCTCTTCTATCTTTCTAACCGTATCTTTATAATGCTTACGTAAACTGTTATTTTTTGTTCTGTTAAATTTTCTTCTAGCTGTATTGCTAATTAAGTCACTTTTCGTTACTATTTAAATACAATAATTGAAAATTTTTATATTTTTTGGCTGAGAAGGTGTGTTAAATGACAAAACAGCATAAAAAGGAAAATATACTTCATCTTATTTTCCGCTATGTTTTAATTATGATTGGTGCCTCCATTGCAGCAATTTCAATTGAATTATTTTTAGTCCCAAACTCTATTATTGATGGCGGTGTAATTGGGATTTCCTTGCTTATTAATTATTTAAGCGGAGTTAATTTTGGGATTTTAGTAATCGTTATTAATCTTCCTTTCCTTTTTGCAGGGTATAAACATATCGGTAAGAACTTCCTCCTTTCTTCTCTTTTAGGAATTATTTCCCTAGCAATAGTGGAATCAAATCTTCATCATTTTAAACCATTCACAACAGAACCACTGCTTGCAACTATTTTTGGCGGCTTATTATTAGGTGTTGGTGTTGGAATTGTTATTCGAAATAGTGGAGCTTTAGATGGGACAGAAATTCTAGGTATTTTATTAACAAAAAATATCCCCTTCTCTGTCGGTGAATTTGTTATGTTTTTAAATCTATTTATTTTTGGGTGGGCAGGATTTGTTCTTGGCTGGGAGCAGGCAATGTATTCCATTCTTACATATTATATTGCCTCAAAAACAATTGATACTGTCATTCAGGGACTTGATGAAACAAAGGCTGCTATTATCGTTTCTGATGAGTTTGAGGAGCTGACAGATGCAATTTCACACCGGCTCGGCCGGGGAGTAACGACGCTTTATGGTAAAGGTGGTTACTATAATCAAGAAAAAGAAGTTATTTATGTTGTTGTTACAAGACTTGAAGTAGCAAAATTAAAAAATATCGTCCATGAAATTGATCCAAACGCATTTACAACCATTATGGATACTCAAGAAGCACATGGCGGGAAATTTAAATCTGCTATTCATTAAATACAAAAAGCTGATTCCTAAATTAATAAGGATCAGCTTTTTACTTAGTGAACATAATTATTACTTTTCACAAGAAAAATAATAATTAAGACCTAGGAAGCCTTCTACTTCTAAAATTGGATTTCCTCCAACTTTATGGCAGCCATCATTTAATGCCCTTATTTCCTGTCTAGTAAAATAAGATTCAGAGCCAATTAAAAATATAGTGATAGCTAGAGACAATATTCCTATGCTAAGAAACAATCTTGTATTTATTTTCATAAAAACAATTCCTCTCACATTTACCGCGTAGAAATATCCTCATTAAATCTAATAAAGAATGTTGTGCCTTCTTCGCTCGTTTCTAAGTCAATAACCGCTTTATGACGCTCAGCAACACTGTAGCAAATTGCTAAACCAAGCCCTGTGCCTTCTTCTTTTGTCGTAAAGAATGGTGTACCGACCTTTTCTAATATTTTGGCATCAATACCGCTGCCTTCATCACGGATTTCTAACATAGTCATTCCATTTTCAGAATATGTCTTAATCGTTAATTTTCCACCGCTCTCCATTGCTTCAAGTCCATTTAATGATAAGTTTAAAATAACTTGTGTTATTTCCTTTTCATCGACTTCTATTTCTGGACATTCTCCTAATTCAAGTATAACTGATTTATTACTTAAAACAGCCTCTGCCTGAATTAATGGAAAGATCGTAGTCACAATTGTATTTAATTGCTGCTGCACTTTGTGAGTCATTTTATTTCGAGCCAGGTTTAAAAATTCAGAAATTATAGAGTTCGCTCTCTTCAATTCTCCAAGCATTAAATCAATATATTGCTTTGATAAATGTTCAGGACTGCTTTTTGAAAGCTCTAGAAATCCTCGCACCGTTGTCATTGGATTACGTATTTCATGAGCAATACCTGCTGCCATTTCACCAATCAGGTTCAATCTGTCTAACCTTTGAATCTCATGCTCAAGTCTAACCCTTTCTGTTAGATCCGTAATCACACTTAAAATGCATTTTTCTCCACGAACATCAATAATTTCAGTCGATAATAATCCATCTCGAATTTCTTTATCTTTCGTTTCATATTGTATTTTTTCGTTATGAATACTTATGTCAGTGAGATTATGCTCTATTCCCGTATCAAATTTACTTACATAATGTAAAATAGGAAACGCTTTATTTTTAACATCTTCGTAGCTGTATAATGTATTATTTAACCAGCTTGCATTTACATCAATATATTCACCATTTTCCAGCTTTTGAATCGTTAATAGACATGGACTGGATTCAAAGATCTTATAAAAAAGTTCTTGCGATAACTGAAGATCCGCGGCGATTTTTTCCTTTTCTTTCATCTCTGCCACTAATTTTTCATTTGTTAATTGCAATGTTTGCGTTCTTTCTTCCACTAATTTTTCTAACAGTTCATACTGATTTTTTCTCTCATGTTCAATTTTCTTCCGCTCTGTTATATCACGAATGGAACAAACAAAGATCTTTTCATTTTCGATGGAAGTAGAACCGATTTGAATATCAACTGGAAAGTAATGATCATATTTACCTTTCGCCATACATTCGACTACTACTTTACTTGGTAAATCAGTTAGCCTATCTACTGCTAATTGATTATTATTAATTAATAGGCTTGAAATATGTTCTCCAATTAACTCGTCCATTGAATAACCGAACATCTCTTTAACAGCAGGATTGACAGAAAGGATAAAGCCGTCACAATCAAACGTAATAATTGTATCAAGAAGTGTCTCTCCAACTACTCTTGCCAGTTCTTTATTTTTTCTGAGATCTCTATTTGTAAGGCTCAACTTTGCATTTACTTCTTTTAATTCTTCTTTCCTTCTTCGTTCGCTTTCCAGTTTAGCGTTTTCATTTTCCTGATAAATTTTCACAAATTCACGAACCTTTAATCTTAAGGTTTCAGGTAAAAAAGGCTTTACGATATAATCAACTGCCCCGACACTATAACCACGAAGAACATGCTCTTTCGCCTGATTAATTGCTGTAATAAAAATAATCGGAATATGTGTATATTTCTTTCTTTTTTTTATAAGTTTTGCTGTTTCAAATCCATTTAATCCAGGCATTTGAACATCTAGTAAAATAACAGCAAAATCATGGTGAAGTACATATCTTAAAGCCTCTTCACCTGAATTCGCACTTATAAGATGGTAATCGGGTGAATTGAGAACGGCTTCTAATGCCAATAAATTTTCTCGCCGGTCATCGACCATTAAGATTTTTACTTTTTCCATTTTATTTGTTTCATCATGACTCGGTTTCTTCTTTTGCAGGTCGAGGGGTTGACCTTCTGTATAGCTATCATTATTTTTTTCTATATAACTTTTCATATACGTCAACCTCCTCATAATCATTTTCATTACCAATGAATTTAATTGTTTCCTTACTGCCTAATCCTAGAATTCCTCTTCTTGTCAGGCTTTCATTAAAAAGATCAAATACATGCTTTTGCAAATCACGGTTAAAATAAATAAGTACGTTCCTACAAATAATAACATGAAATTCATTAAAAGAACCGTCTGTACTTAAATTATGCTGTGCAAACACAACATTTTCAGTTAAAAATGAATGAAATGTGGCATTTTCTTGTTTTGCTGTATAATATTCTGAAAAGGCAGTCTTCCCTCCTGCCGCTAAGTAATTCTTCGTATACTGCTGCATTTTATGCAGAGAGAAGCTTCCTTTTTTTGCTTTTTCAATCACCTTTTTATTCATATCTGTCGCATAAATTTTAGCCTTATGAATTAAGCCTTCTTCATGTAAAAGGATTGCCATTGAATAAACCTCTTCACCAGATGAACAGCCTACATGCCAAATACGAATGAGCGGGTACTCTTTTAAAATAGGGACAGCTTTTCTCCTAAAAGCTAAGAAAAAACTGGGGTCACGAAACATCTCAGTAATATTAATTGAAAAATCGGCAAATAATCTTTCCATTATCGTATGGTCACGGAGCAGAGCCCCCTGCAATTCAGAAATATTATTCACTCTTTCTGCACGTAAACGATTCCAAATTCGCCTTTTTAAAAAAGAAAAGGCATAGTTCCTAAAATCAAAACCATAGTACCGATAAATACTTTCAAGGAGCAAATCAATTTCTATATCTTCAAAATTCTCGTCATGTTGCTGCAATTTAAAAGTCATATGAACCCTACCTATCTATATAGCCAAACCCACATTAATGAGAAAAGCTGGTCTAAATTCACAGGTTTACTAATATAGTCGGACGCCCCTGCTTCAATACATTGAACTCTATCGTCTTTCATCGCCTTTGCAGTTAGAACGATAATTGGCATATCTTCATAGTCTTCCATTTGGCGTATTGCCCTAATTGCCTGTAATCCATCCATTTCAGGCATCATAATATCCATTAAAATAAGATCGACATCAGGATGTTCTGTTAACCTTTCAATACCTTCTTTTCCATTCTCGGCGAATACTACTTCTACATCATGTATTTCAAGTGCAGTTGTTATTGCAAAAATATTACGCATATCATCATCAACAACTAGTATCTTTTTGCCTCTGAGTAATTCCTTTGAATCATCAATTTCTTCAAATGTTTCTGTCAAATATTCATTCTCATCTTCAGCTAAAAGCTTTGTGTCCACAGATTCAACAGATCGATAACTTTCTACTAAGGAACCAACTGCTACTTCTTGAAGTACTCCATAATTTCTATTCTTTTTTCGGTATTCTTTATTAGGAATATATAAAGTAAAAGTAGTCCCTTTTCCTTTTTCACTTTCTACTTCAATCGATCCTTCTAATAACTCTGCTATCTCTTTACTAATCGATAATCCTAAGCCAGTTCCACCATATTTACGGCTAGTTGTTCCATCTAGTTGATTAAATGCTTCAAATATTGCGGTCTGATGTTCTGGAGAAATACCAACTCCTGTATCTTTAACTGAAAAAGCATATATATCTTCTGCACTATCTAAGAAATGGTTACTTTCACCCAGTCCCTTACTTTTCCTTTCAATAATGAATGTAACAGTGCCTTCTTCTGTAAATTTAAATGCATTTGACAATAAATTTTTCAAAATCTGCTGTAGACGATGCTGATCTGTCCATATTATTCCAGGTAAATCCGAATCTATTTGAATAATAAACTCAATATTTTTCTGTTTAGCAATATGGGTAAATTGACTTTCTACAAAACTTTTAATTTCCCCTAGCTTTACTTCTTCAAAATGGATTTCCATTTTTCCAGCTTCTACTTTTGCTAAATCTAAAATATCATTAATTAAATGTAAGAGATCATTACCCGATGAGAAAATAGTTTTTGCATATTCAATCTGCTTTAACGTTAAATTTCTTTCCCCGTTCTCTGACAATATTTGAGCTAATATAAGTAAACTATTTAATGGTGTTCTCAGCTCATGTGACATATTGGCAAGAAATTCTGATTTATATTTTGAACTAAGTTTGAGTTGCTGCGCTTGCTCTTCAAGCACCTTTTTCGTCTCTTCTAATTCTCTCGTTTTTTCTTCTGATTGTTCATATTGCTGTTCTAACTGCTCATTTACTTGCCGCAGTTCTTCTTGTTGTAAATGAAGCTCTTCTGATTGTGTTTGCAATTCTTCCGTTAATGCTTGTGATTCTAAAAGTAATTTCTTCACTTGATTATGTCTGGAAATACTCTTAATATTAATTCCAATATTACCCGTAACCTCTTTTATTAACAATTGTTCCATAGAACTGAAAGATTCAAATGATGCTAATTCGATAACAGCAAGCACTTCTCCTTCATAAGCAGCTGGGATTGTTAGAATACTTTTTGGTGCCGCTTCACCTATACCAGAAGTGATTTTAATATAGTCTTCTGGAATATTAGTTAAATGGATCATATTGTTTTCTAAAGCAGTTTGACCAACAATTCCTTCGCCAATTTTAAAAACCTTTTTCCCTATACTATCACTACTATATGCATAGGATGCCAGTCTGACGAGTTTCTCCTCATTTTCCTCATATTCTTTCATGTAGAAAACTCCATAACTCGCACCGACCATCGGTGTTAATTTCATAATAAATTGCTGGGCAAGCTGTTCAATCTGTTCAATCCCTGAGTACATCGTTGCAATTTCCGCAATTCTAGATTGCAGCCAGCTCTGTTCTTCAGCAATATTTTTGAGCTCCTTTTCCTTTTTCGTATGCTCTTCTATTGCTCTGGCCATCTCATTATATGCTGTAGAGATTGCTCCAATTTCATCATTTGTTCCCATTTCGATTCTTGGTAAGCTTTCTTTACTTCCAAATTCAACATTTGTCATAACATCCGTAACTTTATTCAAATTATTTGTAATGCTTCGAACAACCAATACTATTAAGAATAGAAATGTTAAGAAACCAATAATCGCAAAGGCAATAATCAAGTTAAGTGCCAGGTTATACGTATCACTAGAACGCTTTAATTCAGTCCCAACTGATGTCTCTTGGATCTCATGCAATTCATCTGAAGCAAGAATCATCGCATCAATAATTTGCCAATTATCGAACCAGAAGCGGTCCATTGCCTCTTCTTTTTTACCTTCATCTTCAAGTCTTTTAATATCAGCTTCATTTTCACGTAATTTTATAGCTAATCTTAAAAGTTCCGTAGTTAATTCTTGAGATTCCTCTCTTTTATCTAATCTTTGAAGAGTTCTAATGGAATGTTCTGCATCATCTAAAGCTTTGTTTTTCCTATATTCTAATCGCTCAACGAGTTTAGCCGGCGGATTTGCTACAAGCCCCTTCGATTCCCTGCTGTAAATATTTAATGATGCCTGGATAGTAGTAGCAAGTTTAGAATACTCATAGTTTTGAACTGTAATATTCATATTATGATTTAGCTGATTAATGAGCATCATAAGAATAACTAGCAATACTATAAAAAGAGAAAGAATGAAACCAAACCCTAAGTACAGTTTTGTTTTAAATTTCATATACTATTTTCCCCCTGCTTATCATTAAGGTGAAATTTCCATCAGAGAAGTATTCTCATCTCCTCTGATGGTTAGTTAACTTATTTTGCTTTCTCTCTCATTAATTTAATCATTGCTGACATATCATCTTTGCTAAGTCCAGCTTCAAGTGCTTCACTTATTAGTTCAGTTACTTTTTGTCCTAAAGGCAGAGTTACATCAAATGAGCTAGCCATTTCATTGACGAGGGAAATATCTTTATGTAATAGGCCTAACTCAAATCCTGGTGTAAAATCATCTTTAGAAATATTATTTATATAATGTCTCTCCATGATTTTACTTTGAGCGTAGCTGACATTTAAAATTTCATAAAGCAAGCTAAGATCAATACCAGCTTTTTCAGCAAGTACGAATGCTTCACTTACAGCTTGTGTATGTGCACTTACCATATACTGATTTAATAATTTAATACTTGAACCACTGCCTGATTCACCAATATGATACACGTTTTTACCTAAAATTTCAAAGATAGGAAGAACTTTATCATAAATCTCTTTATCTCCACCAACCATAATACTAAGTGTTCCAGCCTCTGCACCAGTTGTTCCGCCACTAATTGGTGCATCAAGAAACGCCATATTTTTCTCTTTCGCAGCAGCATAAATCTTCTTATTTAAATTAGGTGACACTGTGCTGAAATCGATAATAATTAAGTTTTCTTTCCCATTGGGAATAATTCCTTCTTCACCGAGTAAAACTTTTTCTACATCAGCAGGAAGTGGTAAGCATGTCATAATTACATCTGCTTCTTGGGCAAGCTCTTTTAATGATTTACCGATATGTCCACCTTGCTTTTGGAACTGTAATTCTTTTGGTTCACTTCTATTTACACCATAAACAGTGTAACCGGCTTTGACTAAATTACATGACATCGGAAAACCCATATTACCTAAACCAATAAACGCAAGTTTCATCATAAATCCTCCTAATTTATAAAAAACTTGTGACCCGATGCGCCGAATCACAAGTTTTATTATAAAATATTTTTTAATTATTGAACATAACTAGCGACAAGTAAATTACTTGTCGCTAGTCAAAAAATTATATCGTCTCTCTATACCTTAGCTGGCGCTTAGTAGCGGTTGCGTCTTTGAGAGTGAACTAATGACCAAGCATCAACAAGTTTACGCTTAGACTGTGCAATAATAATGTCAGAAGATTCGTTACCAACTGGTTTCACTTCGAATGCAACAACATTTTTATTTCCTTCACCGATATAACCGATCTCTAATAATGCTCTTAAGTATTCTGCTAATTCTGGAGTATCAATTTCACTTCCAGGATAGCCGAAACGTGGATGCTGATCACCGTAAGCAGGATCAGAAGTATCCTTAATATAGCAGTTTCCGATATGTGCGTGTGTAATATAGTCACGAGCAGTTGTTAAAGCTTCAAATGAACCTTCACGCTGCATTGGTAAGTGACTTAAGTCAAGCATTAATCCGAAAGTTGGATCAACAGTACGAACTTCTTTCGCAACTTGAACAGCAAGTGCGTTAGATCCGATTAGACATTTTTTATCAGTAATATCATCAAAAGTTTCAAGTGAAAGTGCTAGATCACCTTTAGATTTTGCATATTCACATAATTCTTTAATAGAATCAGTTAATAATTGTAAAGCATAATCTTCTTTTTCATCAGGTTTAGCACCACTTAAGAAACCTAATTTAGAAGCTCCAACTTCATATGCTTGGTCAATTCCACCTTTAACTAAATCGATTGCTCTTCTGCGTTCAGCTTCATCGAATGAGTTAAGGTTTCCTTTGTTTCTTAGAAGGATTGGCTGTGCACCAAAACCTACAGTCATGCCGCCAGATTGCAATACTTGGATTGCTTCTTGACGAGCTTCTGGATCATTGATAGAAGTGATTTCAATTCCTGAGAAGAAATCATCTTGTACAATTTTTTTGATTGTTTCAACTGCTGGACCGTCCCCAGCAATTGTTTCTGGGTATGCCATGAAATGAACGATACCGACTTTCATATAATTATGAAGATTAGCCATCATTATTCCTCCTTTAGTAATTAAACTCTTTTTAGAAATTTCATTACATTTGAGTAGCAATTAGCTCTACTAAACAATAATTAAGATGTCTTAACACTATGTAATTATACGCGGGACTTGAAGCAATTGATAAGATACCAATTGCTTCATTAAGCCGCACGTATGTTAAAAGCTTTAATTAGTTGTTAAAGTTAATGTCTTTAGAATATTTGAATCCGCTAAGTGCACCATTGTTAGAGAATTCGCAAGCTTTTTCTGGATCGCCATCAACGATAACTTCGATTAAATATGGTTTGCCTGAGTCAACTGCACGTTGTAATGCTGGTTTGATATCATCAAAGTGTAGAACGCGCTCACCACGTACACCCATACCTTCAGCAGTTTTAACGAAGTCGATTCCGCGTGCATTTTGATCTTCAGATAATTCGTTGATGTAATCTAAGTCTGTAGAAATACGACGGTTGTCGTAGAACCAGTTTTGTTGTTGACGAATTAATCCAAGTAATGAGTTGTTCATGCAGAAAATAATTACTGGGATATCATGTTTTGCAGCTGTAGCGATATCTTGTAATGACATACCTAAGCTTCCGTCACCAAGGATGTTAACAGATTGTCTTTCAGGGAATGCAAGTTTCGCTGCCATTGCTGCACCAAGACCCCAACCCATTGTACCTGCTCCACCTGTTAATAGGTAAGTACGTGGTACGTAAGTTTCGAATAATTGGCAAGACCAGATTTGGCTGATACCGCAGTCATGTGATACGAATGCATCGCGATCTAAGAATTCACGAAGTTCACGTAATGCACGCTCTTGTCTGATTGGAAGAGAAGTGTAATCAGTTTTACGAGCCCATTTTGTACGCTCTTCAGTTAAGTCAAGTTTTGTACCTGCTTCAGCAGTTGCAGCTACAGGAGCACCTAAAGCTTTGTGAGCTTCTGCAAGTTTAACCATGAATGTTTTAACATCAGAAACGATACCTAAAACTGTTGGTACATTTTTACCGATTTCTTTGTTATCAAGGTTAACGTGGATAATTTTTTTACCGTTTTGTGTGAATACTGCAACGTTACCAGTAGAACGGTCACCGAAACGTCCAGCAAGGTTGATTACTAAGTCAGCTTCAACAATTGTTTTGTTACCGAATGGAGTATCAAGCATTGTTCCCATACGTCCAGCGAATAATGCGTGATCATTAGGGAATGTATCCATACCCATACCAGTAGTTACAACAGGAATTTGAAGCTCTTCAGCTAAAGCTTTTAATTCTTCAGTAGAATTTGAAAGGTTAACCCCACCACCAGCAAGTAATACTGGGCGTTTAGCATCTTTTAATAATTCTAAAGTTTTCTCGATATCAGCGTCAGTAGCTTGTGGTAAGTTATCTACTGGAGTTGAAGCGATAAGTTCATCAATGTCAACTTCGATTTCAACTTTTTGTTGGTCAACTGGTAAATCAAGAAGAACTGGACCTTTTCTACCAGTAGTAGCTGTTACCCATGCTTCTTGCATAAATGCAGCAGCTTTAGAACCATCAGTTAAACGGTATGAAGCTTTAGTAACTGGGATAGCCATTTCAACGATAGGAGCTTCTTGGAATTGCATTGTTCCGATTAAGCTATTTTTTTGTTGTCCAACGATAGCGATCATTGGAATAGAATCCATCCATGCACCGTAAAGACCTGTTAAGAAGTTAGTTCCACCAGGACCTGAAGTCGCAGCACACACACCAACTTCACCAGTTGCTCTTGAGTAACCGTCAGCCATGAAAGCACCTGTTTGCTCATGACGAACAACGTATGATTCGATATCAGTTAATTCTTTGATTGCATCGTAGAATGGAAGGATTGCAGCACCCGGTACTCCATAAAGATGTTTTACTCCTCTTTTTTCTAAATAACGTGCGATAAATTCAGCAGCTGTCATTTTTTGTTTAGCCATTAAAATCTCTCCCTTATTGGTCTTTTTTTATATTTTCAAAAATTTGAGCAATTGATTCTTTCTCGCCTACATTACCTGGGAAGACAATGTAAGGAGTGTCTTTGAATTTAGCTTCCGGACCAGTTAACCATACTGGAACACCAGCAATTGCTTGCCCTAAAATTTTAGCATATTTAATTTCTAATCCAGCAGTTGCTACATCACTAGAAGTAATACCGCCTTTAGCAATAATAAACTTAGGCTTAACTTTTAATGATTGAACAACTTCAACTAATGAACCTGAAACAGATTGGCTGATTTTTAAGTTTTCTTCTTTATCTTTTGCGATAATAACATCTCTGCTCGTATAAACTAGAGTATCGCGACCAGAAGAAACATTTTCATCAACTAATTGGCAAACACGATTCAGTTCTTCAGCTCTAGTTGAATCATCTAGAATTTTAGGAACATTAATCTCTATTTGCTCAATCGGATATCTCTTCATTAATTCATTAATTTGGCTAGTTGTTTTATTCGTATGTGATCCAACAATGATGAATCCACCATTGTTTTTACTTTCATCATCTGCAACGATTTCTTTTGCTGTTAAATATGGTCTGTCAGCAATACCTGCAATTGATTTTACTAATGAAGCGGCAGTTCTAAATAAGAAATGTTTGCCTGAATCAATAGCCTTTAAGACTGCTAGAGATAAAATGTCCAAGTCATAATATGATTTAGCATTGACAATTATCGGAGCATTATCACTAGCTGAGACTAGAATATCATATACTTTATCTACTCCGCCAGTGTGAATATCTTCCAATGAAATGACAATTGCTTTATCAGATTTTACTTCTCCATTTGTCTTCTCTTCTACCCATTTTGGGAGATCAGCTGTCTTAAAACCAAAAACAGAGTCGTTTGCAAATTCTGTTTCACTAACAGGTACAAGCTTACCATCTACACCTAAATAATGTGTATTATCAAGTGTATAACGATGACCTTCAAAGAAAGCTGGAATAATTAAATGACCTGAAATCTCAATATCAGCAGATTTTTTTAATTGATCTTGCATAACATCAATTTCAAGTGGATAATGTCCGCGAAGTGTAGAATCGCCTCTACTAATAAATGTGAACTCAATTCCCATTTCTTTCGTAACTGCAACAACATTTTCGACAATCTCTCTATTAATTCTTTCCGCTTTTTCTTCGTTGTAACTTCTCGTGTTAGTTAAAATATAAAGTACACTTCTCTCATCAGATAAGCCTTTTTTAATCCAATCTTTGCTCCAGTCTGTAATAACATAAATGTCATGTACAGTTTGAACACCAGTTGGATCATCATCTAAAACGATAAATTTATGTTTTGTCTGTTTTAAATGATCTCTAATTTGGCCTCTTAGACTATCATCTGATTTAGAGAAGAGAGGATTTTCCAATGCATCCTTCATATCTTGATAATGAGTTGCGTTTGGCAAAAAACCCTCCCCCTTTCATATCCAAATAACAATTAGTTATTAACTTTTGCACCTACTAATTCATTAGCAGTTTTAATAATACGTGCAGCTCTTAATTCGAATAAGTCTAAAAGCTCATCCATTTTACCAGATACACCGAAGCGGTCGTTTGTACCGATTCTTCTTAATGGTACTGGATGGTTTTCAGCTAATACTTCAGCTACAGCACTACCTAAACCACCAATAATTGAATGCTCTTCAACTGTTACAACTTTACCAGTTTTTGTAGCAGAAGCAAGAATAGCTTCTTTATCAATTGGTTTAATAGTGTGAATGTGTAATACTTCAGCTTCCACACCTTGTTTAGCTAATTCTTCAGCAGCTTTGAATGTTTCGTCAAGCATAATACCAGTTGAGATAAGAGTAACATCAGAACCGTCACGGTATTTAATTGCTTTACCGATTTCAAATTTATCTTCAGGCTTTGTAACAACCGGTACAGGTAATTTACCTACACGAAGGTATACAGGTCCCTCAAAGTTGTATGCTGCTTCTACTGCTTTTTCCATTTCAAGTGAATCAGCAGGAACGATTACAGTCATGTTTGGAAGTGAACGCATTAATGAAATATCTTCAAGTGGTAAGTGTGTTGCTCCTTCTTGAGCAGCTGACGTACCAGCGTTGTGTCCACAAATTTTTACGTTTTTGTCAGAATAACATACAGAAATTCTCATTTGGTCGAATGCACGGCCAGTTAAGAAGTTTGCGTAAGCATTAACGAATGGCACTTTACCAGCTACTGCCATACCCGCACCAGTACCTACGATATCACACTCTGAAATCCCGATGTTAAAGAAACGCTCTGGGTATTCAGCTTTGAATAAATTTGTCATATTTGATTTAGCGCAGTCTGCATCTAGAACTACTAAATCTTTATGTTCTTTACCAAGTTTAATTAACGCATTAGCGAAACCTTGACGAGGTGCTTCCATTTTAGTCATATTATGCCAACTCCTTTAAAGCGATTTCTAATTGCTCATCATTTGGAGCCATTCCGTGCCAGTCAGCTGTATCTTCCATGAAGGAAATACCTTTACCTTTAACTGTATGAGCTAGGATTGCAGTCGGTTTACCTTTCGTACGTTTAGCTTCTTTGAAAGCTTCGTCTACTTGGTTAATATCATGTCCGTCAATTTCAATTACATGCCAGCCAAACGCTTTATATTTCGCGCCAAGATCTTTCATGCCTTTAATGTTTTCTACAAAGTCATCAAGTTGGATTTTGTTCCAGTCGATAATTGCACAAACATTATCAAGGTTGAATTGTGCACTTGTCATAGCAGCTTCCCATAATTGACCTTCTTGAAGCTCACCATCACCAATCATTACATAAGATCTTCTGTTGCTTCCATCAAGTTTAGCTGCTAAAGCAACACCGTTAGCAACAGATAAACCTTGGCCAAGTGAACCAGAAGAAATATCAACACCAGGAATGTGACCAGAATGCGGATGTCCGTGTAATCTGCCATCTACATCTCTAAATGTCATTAGTTCTTCTACTGGGAAGAAACCTAATTCAGCAAGTACTGAGTAGTATACTGGAGTACAATGCCCTTTAGATAGGAAGAAACAGTCACGGTCGTTCCACTCTGGGTTCTTAGGATCAATGTTCATATGATCATTGAAAAGAACAGCTAAAGTTTCAGTTGCAGATAAAGAACCACCAGGATGCCCACTTCCAGCATGATTCGTCATTTTAACAATATGTCGACGAATTTTTTTAGTTAAATCGTTATAAAATTCAGTTCTTTCTTTCGAAAAAGCCATCATTATTCCTCCTTCGTTTCACAATAAGCAACAGCGTTTCATTTTTGTTGTAAAAAATTATAGAAACCGTTGCTCATTACATAACTGCATTTCTAATTTGATATTATCATTGATATCTGAATATTTCAAGTGTTTTTCTTACTAATTCCACTATGAAAATAATAAGATACTACTATAGAAAATTTCCTTCGTGCTGATGTTTTTATTTCATTATCAACACTATATTTTAAATTATAATGTGAACGCTTTAATTTGTCCACCATATTATCCTAAGATTCGACTTCCAAATTCTGAATGATACAATTCGACATTTTCCTTAGTTTTCAGTATAACCTAGCCTCTTTGAAATCTTATTTCCTATATCAATTAAAACAGTCTTAAGTTCAGCTAATCTTTCATCTGTCATACGAATACTTGGTCCCGAAATACTGATTGCCGCTGTGATTTTTTTTGAATTGTCGAAGATCGGTGCCGCTATACAAGTAATACCAGGCTCATTCTCTTCGAACTCTGTTCCGTAGCCCTGTTCCTTAATGCGGTTCAGCTCTTCAAGAAAAGCCTCTTTATCTGAAATTGTTTGTTCCGTATGCTTTGGCAAACCATGCTTTTCAATAATATTCAAAATTTCTTCATCCGGTAAATATGCTAAGATGACTTTGCCAACACTTGTACAATGTATCGGCGCTCTTCTTCCGACCTGTGAATGAGTTCTTAACGTCTCATTTCCTTCAAGCTTTTCTATATAAACTACTTCACCTTGATCATAAACGACCAGATGAATTACTTCATTCGTATGTGATTCTAATTCCTTTAAAAATGGCTTGGCTTGAGTTCTTAAATCGATCGACTCAAGAAGCATAGAGCTTAATTCTAAATACTTATATCCAAGTCTGTATTTTTTTGTTTCTTGATCTTGCTCAATAAATCCATGTTCTGCAAGTGTAGCTAATAGTCTGAATATAGTACTTTTATTTAAATCAAGAAAAGCAGCCAGTTCTGTAACACCCATTCCCTCTTTTCTTGTACTCACCATCGTAATAATTCTTAATGCTCTGTCCACTGACTTAACCATATCATGTGTCAACCTCCGATAAAGAACATAAATTCTTCTCTATAATACCATAGTACTGATTAATATTAATGAACTATTTTTTCCACCATCTGTTTTCTTGCTATATATAGTAGAAGGGATAAGTATTTTTACACAAAATCCTTATCATTAAGATTACATAATTTTTTTCTCTCATCATTATTGCTGTCGCAATCGAAGTATAAAAATCTTTTATACTAACTTAATATAGATTCAAAAAATCCAGACTATTTATCATTAAATATTACATAAAAAAATGACTTCGGACACAACGCCGAAGTCATTCTATAATTTGAATTCCCATTAAATAATTCAGTGATAATTTTCGGTTATAAAATCCCTTTAAACCGTGTATAGCTTTCCCCATCCGCTAAACTAGCTTATATTATCACCTGTTATATTATTTAATTCCAAACTATTCTTCGTTAAGCTGATCTTCCTCATTCTGATCCTTCAATTATAGTCCTTATCATTCCCTAGTAAGCGCATTAACCTAATAAGCAGAATGATTGATATAAGATTTTCTATATCTGTAACACCCTATAAAAATAAGCACAATAATTTTTTTCAGAAAACTTAACTATAGAATAATTTTATGAATAAGTTTTAAAATTGCTGTTACCTTTATGCTTTTGCCTCGATTTTATCCGTTTCCAACTCTTGTAAAACATCTTCCTCATTTGCTTCATGAGAGTGGCTATCACCTTTACCATTTAACACTAAGTTAAGAACGAATAGAACAAGAGTACCCATAACAACACCGTTACCAACTAACATTTTAGCTGTATCTGGGAATGCTTCGAAAGCACCTGGTACACCTTTAATTGCTAAACCAACACCAACACCAACAGCGATAATTAATTGGTTAGAAGGTTTTGATAAATCAGATTGTGCAATAATTCTTAAAGAAGCAGCGATTAACATACCGAACATCGGGATCATAGCTCCACCAAGAACTGGTGCTGGAATCATTGTTGCAACAGCTGCAACCTTTGGTAATAGACCTAGTAGTAAAAGGATTACCCCACCCATTGCTACAACGAATCTATTTGTAACACCTGTTAAGAAAACAAGTCCAACGTTTTGTGAGAATGTTGAGTGGTTAAATGAGTTGAACACACCACTGAATACTGCTCCTAGACCTTCTGCACGTAAACCTTTTTTAACTTCATAGTCACCGATATGCTGTTTACTGATTTCCCCTAATGCCATGAATACACCGATACTTTCAATCATGATAATCATAGCAATAACTGTCATTGTAATGATAGACGGAATATCGAATGTCGGCATACCGAAGTAGAATGGCTTAATTGGTGTTACCCAATCAGATTGACCGATAATAGAACCATCTACCTTGCCCATGAAAGAAGCAATGAGTGTACCGAGTGCCATTGCAAAAAGTACTGATACCGCTTTCAAAAAGCCTTTTAAGAACATGTTGAATATTAAGAATAATAGCAATGTCGCAAGTGCTAATCCTAAGTTACTCATTGAACCGAAATCTTCAGCTCCTACACCACCAGCTGCATTATTCATCGCAACAGGCATGAGGGAGACCCCGATAATAAATACGATTGCTCCAGTTACTAAGTGTGGGAAGTATGGTAAAACCTTTCCAACAAATTGTGCTGCGATTGCAACGATAAGACCAGAAACGATAACTGCTCCAAATACCCCTGTAATACTGTGAATCTGCCCAATCGCTATAACCGGCTGAACAACTGTAAAGGAAATTGCCATCATAGCTGGAAGTTTAATACCTACCCCTTTGAATCCGATAACTTGAATTAAAGTTGCTACACCACAAGTAAATAAGTCAAATGAAATTAAGTATACTAGTTGTTGCTGTGTTAAACCAATTGCTGGTGCAATGATTAACGGAACCGCAACTGCTCCCCCGTACATAACACATACGTGTTGGAAACCTAAAATAAGTAACTGCCAAAACGTTAGTTTTTCATCTTTCATCCCTAAATCCTCCTCTAGTTAACAAACTTGTTATCCATTATACTCAAAAAGTATAACCATTCCCCTTGCTGAATTTTTGCAGTTTTATTATTCTCTCTTTTTAACAATAGCTTTGCAAAGTATTCCAGCGATACTGCTTCAACACTACTAGTCTGCTAATTTTCAAAACTTTTACCCCTAAGCGATATTTGTCAATTTATCGAAAATTACCGCTTTTTTTATTTCTCTCCTCCTTTATACCATTATTCTCGAAACATGTAAACGCTATCTTTTTCTTATATGGAAAATACTAGGAATTCAATATTTAGCAGGATTGTTAAATATTGTTGTTTATAACGAAACGTGGTTCCTAACATTTTTCATAAATGAATCATAACATCACTTTTTCATCATTTCAATAGTTTTTAAAATTTTGAAAATTAAAATTATTATTTTTTAATCATTCACTGACCAGAAAAAGGTTCCTTGTAACATTAAAATTAAAAATTAAAAATCTTGAAAAACGCATTATCACTGGGTTTTTTCAAAGCTCTCCCTGTTTTTCATATTTTATTTCTATAAAAAAGTTCCTATAAAAAAATTCTAAAAAATTTTTTGTAGGAACTATACACTACCGAAAAATCACAACTTAAAGCAGATATTTTTCAATATATTTACATTTTTGTAGTTAAAGTGAATTTCTAATGGAGAACATTCTTAATAGTCCAATTTTCTCTAGGTGAAAGAAAAATATGTTAAATTGCTGCTGTTTGTAAGCTCAACTTAACTTCTTTTGTTCCATTAAAAAAATAAATATCTAGCTTATTCTCTGTTATTCGACATATTCCACATTATCATATTCGACATTTTATGAGCTTTTTCTAACCTCATTTAGGAAATATCTGTATTTTAATCTAATTTTCACTATAGATCTTATTAACTAAACATAGATATACTATATAAGTTTCTTTATATCTTCTATTTTAACTAGCAAAAAATAAAAGAGCTAATTATACTGCCAAATATGGATGATAGAATCTTTCCCCAACTAGATCTTAGATCCAATCCTTAGCAAAATAAGAAAAGACCATCAAAACTGATGGCCTTCTCTGTACATATTTATAAAGCAGTTATTAAACTTGTGAAACGTATTCAGAGTTAGCTGATGCTTTTTCTCTC
>NZ_BCVG01000009.1 GCF_001591625.1 Metabacillus fastidiosus NBRC 101226 | reverse complement strand
GATGGAAGTTTCACTTTATCTCTTTTTTATAAAAACATTTTCATAATGGGAATTATCTACTCCATTCACTCTCCCAGCTCCACGGTTGTCTAAATAATACCAAATGGAGTAGATAAGAACAGGAGTGAGAATAAAAAATATTGCAAGTGTACTAATGACCGGATATTTCATCCTCTTTTTCTTTTTATTTTTATTCTTTTTATGAACGTCAGTACGAGAAGGATATTGACCATTCTCCTCTTTAAATTGATCAATCATCTGCTCTCGTAAATCTTGAGTTTGATCAGGGCTTCTATTCAGTCTGCTCATTGTCATTGTCTTCACCCTTTCTTAAAAATCGCAGCCTAATCTGAACGGCAAATAATAAGTCAATTATAAAATGTGCAATAATCGTTGTATACAAATTATCTGTCCACTCATATACAATTCCGAGCAAAAAACTTGTTAGAAGAACAACAGTAAATAATAACCACTTCGTAACATACCGAAAATGCATAATTGCAAATATAATGCTTGCTGTCCAAAGGCCGAAACTCGTTTGCAAAACCCCGCGAAATAGAAATTCTTCTGTGAAAGCAATGAATGCCGTTAAAAAGAAAATATGGGGAACCGATCTTTTCGCAAACAATTTTTCATTAATGCCGCCATCATCATACAGTTTCTTCGGAGCAAATTTCGTTATTATAAAGTCGAGTAAAATAACGAGGAATGCAACAGCAGAACCGTAGAAAAGAAACTTATAATCAGATGCCTTCCATAAATTCATAAAATCCGCATAGCTGTCAAATAAGAAAAAACTTAAAATAAAACTAATGAAAAGTAATAATATTTGGGTGAAATATAATTGCTGTACAATTTGTTTATCAGAAAGCTGCTTAATAAGTTCATTTTGTTTTTTCAACAAATATTAATCACTCACCTTGACCGAATATTTCTCTCAATTCTTCTTCCCATTGAAAGACATTTGCTGCAATCACTTTTTCTTCTTTTCCTTCAAATTCTTTTATATTGATCCCGCATATATCACAGCAGTTTTCAGGATGCTCTGTTAGTGATTCTTCAAAATAAGATAAGATGCCTTCTCTTCTGCATTTATCCGTATTCAGCCACTCTAACATCTGCTGTAATCTCCGTCCTTTTGTTTTGCGCCGTTTTTCAATTTCAGCCCAAATAACAGTGACGATTTCTTCTTCGTGCCCATGAAGAGGATTTGGCAATTTATTCATCTGATGTGTAATATATCTCCACTGCACTTCCGTTAATCCGGATTTATGTGCGATTTCTTCTTCCCTTTCATTACTTAAAAGGAGAGAAACGGCATGATGCAGCTGATCAAAGGCCGGCAGCTCTGACTCAATTAAGTTTTTAGGAATATCACAATCACTTTCAGTCATCAGTGTAATTGCAACACTAGGCATACTGTCACGGCCCGCTCTCCCAATTTCCTGTACATATGATTCCATTTGTGCAGGGAAATGAAAATGGATGACGTAACGGACATTTTTCTTATCAATACCCATTCCGAATGCATTTGTACAACAAACAATGTCCAGCTGGTCATATATAAATTGATGCTGAATTAATGTACGCTGTTCCGTTTCCATTCCTCCATGATAAAAAGCGACATTAGAAACATCATTTTCCTGTAAATAATGTGCAAGCTTTTCCGTCCAGCTGCGGCTCGAGCAATAAATCATTCCGGGTCCTTTTAGCGTTTTTGCCAATTGAAGCACCCTACTTATTTTTTCGTCTAAATAAGAGAATTTTTCAAGCTTAATTGCAATTTTTGGCCGATCGATGGAGGAAATATGTTCTATACTGTTTTTCTCGAATTTTAAAATTTTCTTTATATCCTGCAAAACTTCTTTCGTCGCTGTTGCCGTCAAAGCGAGGCATGGTGGTGAATTTAACTTTTCACGAATGTCGCCAAGCTTGGAATAATCAGGCCTGAAGTCATGCCCCCATTGAGAAATACAATGCGCTTCGTCAACAACAAATAAGGAAATTCTTGCAGAAATAAGTGCTTCCTGTATATAGTCAAGCTGCAAAATTTCAGGAGAAGCATATATATATTTATAATTCTTTAGCTGCTGCAATAATGTTTTCCGTTTTAGAAATGGCAATGTACTATTTAAGGCAATAACCTTTTTTTCTCCTCTTAGCTTAATCTGCTGTACTTGATCTTCCATTAAAGAAATTAAAGGAGAAACAATTAAAACAGGACTGCTGAAAATATATCCAGGAAGCTGATAACAGAGAGATTTTCCGCCTCCGGTCGGCAGCAGTGCCAAAACATCTTTTCGTTTTAAAACATCTTCAATAATTTCCCTTTGACCTTTTTTAAAACCCGAATGAAAAAAATACTTTTCTAAAATAAATTCTAATTGTTCACTCATTTGTCTCTCCTATACATGGCAAAGGCTAAGCGGATTTGAAAATAGGAATACGGCTGTTCAAGATGTTGTTTTACCATTTTAAGCTGTGTTGTATGAAGCTTTTCAATTACCTCCCGAATAGTATTATAATCGTCTAATGAAATGAATGCTGATAAGTCTGTATTCGGGTCGTTTAATGCTATTTCAACGATATGGTCTTCAATCGTACTTTTTTTCAATTGGCGGATATTTGCAATTTGCTCCACTTCTAATCCCTTTTTCAGAAGATTAAAAGTAGCAAAAGTGGAGGCAGTGAAATTCTTCTCCTTTTTTAAATCGGATATCATATATTGTAATAATGAATAAGACTTCGTATTTCCTTTCAATTTTCTAACGATAAAATGAATAATATTCCAAAATAGCAATTGGATATAATATAGATCATCAGCAAATTTTTCTGCTAATTGAGCCGAGGTGAGGCCGATCCTTGTACTTGATGTAAGCTTTAAAACGAAAATAGACGCTTCTGTATTCGAACATTGTGAAAGAATATCCCTTAATTCATCATGTAATTGTTTTGCTAATACTTCTTTTGAGGCTCCATTTCTCTGCAAAAAATTTTTAACCCAAAATAAATCTTCCTCATTTTTAGTAACGGGTAAATAACGGTTTTTTTCATATACTAAATTTGATATGACTTGAGTGAATATCGTTAACCGCCTCCACATCACTCTTGCTTCATTTCCATATTCCCAGCCGTTTAATGAGGCTGGAATTGGTTTATGTAACTTCATATTCTCTATATACTCAAGTCCTGCTCTTGTCAATTTCAATGATTCATCAAGAAATTGATTAGCAGCCATACGTTCTGTACTGTTTAATATTTGACTACGTTCCAGCTCTGGAAAAAGTCCAAATAGTGGAGATAAACGAAAGATAATGGAGTCTTGAATTGTTTGGGAAGATTTTTTTCCAACTAATAAATGATACGTAGCAGAAATAGATCTTTCTCCGTTGAATTTATGCGTACAATACAATATTAAGAAATCTAAATAGTTCATCTTTATATTCACACCTTACAACAATCATTTATATGTTTATTGTAACAAATTTCTAGAACATTCTTCTTTAAAAACAAATAAAAAAGAAGAAGACATCAAATTCTGATAATACCTATATGGTTAAATTGTTAAAGTACATTTTTATTGAAATGTAAGACAAACAGCTTTACAATAACAATATATCAAATATATGGCGTTTCTTTTTACAAAGAAGATTTCAACTAGCTTTAGTTGTACCATAAGTATGATGTATGAATTTATAGGGAGGATTTTTAAAGATGGCTAAGTATACAATCGTTGACAAAGATACTTGTATCGCTTGCGGTGCATGTGGCGCGGCAGCACCAGATATTTACGACTATGATGATGAAGGCATTGCCTACGTTACATTAGATGATAACCAAGGTATCGTGGAAATTCCAGAAGTCCTTGAAGAAGATATGCTCGATGCTTTTGAAGGTTGTCCAACAGACTCCATTAAAGTAGCTGATGAGCCATTTGAAGGCGACGCATTAAAATTCGAATAGGTATGAAGAAATCCCCCTGCAGGCAGGGGGATTTTTCTATACTTCACGGTAATTCGTTTTCATTTGTGTTAAAATCCATGTTTTTATTTTAGACATAACAGCTAATAACAGAGCTGTTATGATAAGGCCTTTTATAATATTAAAAGGTAAGATACCTTTTACGACAAAAGCTTTTAGCGCTTCTGCAGACATTTCGGGAATATTTAAAAACAATACATACGCCGGCATAATAACAAAATAATTTAAAATACTCATAACAACCGCCATTAGCACAGTACCAAGCACAAGGCCAGCTGTTAATCCCTTCATACTTTTGAAACGTCTAAACATATAAGCGGAAGGTACGATAAATAATACTCCGGCAATAAAGTTTGAAATTTCTCCGACTGGAACTCCTGTTGCACTCCCTTGGATTAAGTAGTGAAGAATATTTTTTATCGCTTCCACCATAATTCCGGCACCAGGACCAAAAACAATCGCTGCAATTAACGCAGGAATTTCACTAAAGTCAATTAATAAAAAATTAGGTAAAACAGGCAGAGGAAAATCTACCATAATTAATAAATAAGCAATACTGCTTAACATCCCTACTGTTACTTGTTTCTTTACACGACTTCCTTGCACATTCATTCTCTCCCTTTTCTGATCGCACCCGAAAAAAAGAGGAATGGTTCATCATGAACTTACAAAATAAAAAACCTTGCAGTTTCAGCTAAACGAATCGAAATTAGCAAAAGCAACAAGGGATTTTCCGCAAGTCCAAATAAAGATCCGTACTTATAATATCAAAACGAAATTCACAAATTAATTCAATCAAAATACTATGAATTAACTATACGAATCAGCTATTATAAGACGTTTCTCTGAACCTCCATCTTCTCCCATCCAGACTTTACTGTCGGCTCTGGAATCTCACCAGATCCTGCCCAACTTACAGGCTCGCGGACTTAAAGCTACTGCTTATCACCGCCGGTCGGGAATTTCACCCTGCCCCGAAGATTGATCATATTATTTAATTATTGAATCTAATTCTATACCAAAGTCTGCATAAAAGCTAGTAAAATATATTTCATTCGACATATTTTTTTATTATATGTTGCTACAAAAAAGAAGCTCTCCCTCCTTATTTGACAGACATTTTTTTATTTGTCACTTTTGATTCAAATTGATATAATTCACATGATATGATAAATTTTCCAGATCCAATATGTTCATCAATGAGGAGGAGAAGACAATGTTCCAAATACTTGTTTCTGACTCAATGAGCAGTGAAGGATTAAAGCCGCTGCTTGAATCACCACTTGTAAATGTCGTTCAAAAGAAAGTGGATGAAGCAGCAAATGAACTCCATATATTTGATGCCCTTTTAGTAAGAAGTGCTACAAAAGTTACTAATGAATTAATGAAGAAAATGCCAAACTTAAAAATTATTGGCCGTGCAGGAGTCGGTGTCGATAATATTGATATTAACGCTGCTACAAAAAATGGAGTTGTCGTTATTAATTCACCCGATGGAAACACTATTTCAACCGCAGAGCATACATTCGCCATGATGTCTGCTTTAATGCGTTATATCCCGCAAGCATATGTTACTGTTAAATCAAATGAGTGGAATAGAGGAGCCTTCGTGGGAACAGAGCTGTATGGAAAAACATTAGGAATTATCGGATTTGGGCGAATTGGTACAGAGCTTGCAAAACGAGCTCAAGCATTTGGTATGGATGTTATCGTTTATGATCCTTTCTTAACAGAGGAGCGCGCTCATGAAATCGGTGTTAGAAACCATACGCTTGATGAACTTCTTACAGCGGCCGATATTATTACTGTCCATACCCCATTGACGAAAGATACAAAAGGTTTATTAGGAAAATACAATATCGGAAAAACAAAAAAAGGCGTCTACTTAATAAACTGTGCCCGCGGTGGAATTATTGATGAGGATGCTCTTGTTCATTACCTTGAAAACGGGCATGTGAAAGGTGCCGCATTAGACGTATTTGTCGTTGAACCCCCTGTAAATAATAAACTTCTTAAATTTTCTAACTTGATCGCTACACCCCATCTAGGTGCATCTACAAAAGAAGCTCAATTAAATGTTGCCGCACAAGTATCAGAACAGGTGCTTCGTTTCCTTGAAGGAAAGCCGGTTGCTTCTTCTATTAACTTGCCAACTTTATCAAAAGAAGTATTTCAAAAAATCCAGCCTTTCTATCAGCTTGCGAAAAAGATGGGCAATCTTTCTTCCCAGTTTATGAAAATTCCTGTAAAAGAAATCTCCATTCAGTATGAAGGCTCCGTTGCAGAGCTTGAAACTTCTTTTATTACAAAAAGCGTATTAGCCGGATTTCTAGAACCTAGAGTAGACACGACTGTAAATGAAGTAAATGCCGGATTAATCACGAAAGAACGCGGAATTACATTTAGCGAAAAAATTTCCTCTAATACATCTGGATATGAAAACTGCCTCGCTGTAAAAGTAACCGGTAATAAACATGTCTTTGAAATAAAAGGCACATATATACCGAACTATGGTGAGCGCATCATTGGCATTAATGATTTTAACATTGATTTCTATCCTGCCGGCCATCTGTTATATATCCATCACTGCGATAAGCCAGGTGTTATCGGACGCGTAGGCCAGATTTTAGGAAACCATGAAGTAAATATTGCTACAATGCAAGTTGGGCGTAAAGAAAAAGGCGGGGAAGCAATCATGATGCTTGCCGTTGACCATTCTTTAGATGAAAAAGTTCTTCATGATTTAAAAGCCTGTGATGATATTTCAGCTGTAAAAACATTTGATCTTTAAAAAATAAGCAGAAAAGGCGATTACTGCCCTTTCTGCTTATTTCAATTTGATAAAGCTGTTTTATATTCAGTTGAATGAAACATAAAGATCGGGTCAAGAGCATACTTTTTTTCAATAGTCCATTCACCTTTATGAACTTCAAAATGGAGATGCGTTCCCGTTGATATTCCGGTATTTCCGATAATACCGACTGACTCTCCCTTTTTCACTGTTTCACCTTCTGTAACAAACCGCTTATGTAAGTGGGCATAGACGGTTTCATACCCTTCAGGATGTTTGATAAACACGACATGTCCATATGAATCTGAGTAATATGATTTTGTCACAACACCGGCGGATACAGAGCGGATTGCCTCTCCATTGGGTGCCGCAATATCAATTCCTTTATGCTTCCCCTTTCGAGTCCCGAATGTATCAGTAATTACCCCTTCCACTGGCTGCACCCAGTTCTCTGAAAGGTCTTCCAATGTTAACGACTCTGCTTTAACCGTCAATCCTCCTTTTACTGACATTAAAATAAATATGCCAGCAATCATTATTTTCTTTAAAAAAAGCACCATTGTTGTCCCCCTATATTTCATTCTCAAACATTTCCTTTATTTGCTATAGCTATATCAAAAAGGACAAGCATAGTATATTGCAATAATTGCCAATGTATACAAAAAAAGACCCAATTAATTTGGATCTTTCCTGCTTCACTTCACTGGATTTGGGGAATAGGGCACTTCGACTGACTTTGTTACATCCATCTTGCCTATTCTTCCTATATCAATTCCATTAAATTTAACTGACTCATAGCCGAAGTCTTTCGCGGTTAGAAGAATAGCTTCAAGCATCATAATATAAGGATCACTATTTTCAAAAGAAACACCATCTTTAAAATTGACATTCAGTATGTTTCCATCCGCTTTTACAGTAATATCTGAGAAATCATCTAAAATGGAAGGCTTTAAATTTTGAGCTGACATTTCCTTTTTCATCGCTTTAAAAGCATCTATAATGGAGTTATATTGATTATTTGAAGGCGCAAGCAGCTTTTCTGCCTTTTCATTATCTTCAAAAATAAAATAGCCTTTCTTTTCTGCCTGATTAAGCTTCAGGTATTCTATCCGCTCGCCACCTTTAAGGGCAATACCAGGCTTTCCATGCGTATAAAATTTCACTCTTTCAAAACCTTGCCAGCGCAGCGATTCCGAAATAATTTGATTAAAGAGTGTCTCATCTTTTAAGGAATCCAATGTTTCAGGTTTTTCTAAATTAACAATAACCTCCGCTGGATTTTCATGTGAAATACTCATCGTAATACCTTTTAAAGCAACAGTATTTAATCCGAGTTCATCATCGTTAAATGTTTTCAGTATATCATTTATTTGTTCCGCCCTATTTTCACCTTGCGTTCCTACAATGCTTAGGGGAACAACCGTTTTCGTCTCTTTATCAGGAAAAGCGACCGTGATCATATTATTACTTTCTTCATTTTTAATAACAAATGTTTTTTCATTATTGTCTTTGCTTAATTCTGTCTGCTCATTGCCAAATATCGCTGCTTCATTATTTTTCTCATTAGGCTGCTGTAAAGCGGAATACTTACCTTCATCTGTTTTATTCTCTTCCAGCTGCTCAAAAAAATAAGGAGAGATGAAAGCTATAATAAGAAGGGCTGCAATACCCGTTAATACAGGGGTGCTCCAATATTTTATTTTCTTCTTACTCAATTTATTCAACTGGAGAGATTCATAGATTTCAGCAACTGTTCTTCTATCTCTGATCGAGGGTAATTGCTGTAAAATTTCTTCAAGCTCTTCAGTACTTAACTCGGGTTTTTTCACTCAGGAACCCCTCCCTTTCCTCAGCAATTATGTTCATCTGTTTTTGTAGCTGCTTTAATGCCCGATGCTGAGTCGTTTTTACTTTACTTTCCGTCCATCCTAATGTTTTTGCTGTTTCAGCAATCGATAATTCCTGTAAATATCTTAAGAGAATGACTGATTTTTGATCCACCGTACAGGCGTCTAATGCGTGATACATCTGCTGTACTTGTTCACCTTGAAGCGCGAGCTCATCAGGCAGCGGCTTATAGTCCATAATTTGCTGCTGATCCCAATCGAATTTATCAAAAATACGTTCACGAATCGTTTTATTTTTACGAAACCAATCGATTGCTACATGTCTTGCAATCGATAAAAGCCAAGTCTTTTCACTGCTCCGTCCTTCAAACTTTTCATATGATTTTAATACACGTATATATACTTCCTGTACTAAATCTTCAGCCTGCTCTCTATTTTTCACCATATAAAATAAAAATTTAAACACATCTTGATGATACTTTTCATAAATTTGCTGAAATGTATCCTTTTGAAAGGCGTCACGCATTATGATCCTCCGTTCCTAAAATTAGTCGCCTCTAATTTAAAAAAGTTACACACTGCTCTATCTGAAATAAAAGAGAAACGTTCATGTAATATTTGTCATAATATTACTTTAGCATAAAGATTAGTAGATCCACCCAATGATTTTATGAAGAATTTATTAAGCTTTTCTTAAGAAATAAAAAGAACCGGCATTTATATATGCCAGTTCTATACAAAATTTTATTCACTTTTTTTCGTTTTAAAAACAAGGGCGCTTCTCTCATACTCAATATCTTTAATACCGAGTCTGAAATTGATGACACGTGAGACTGCAAAGAAATAGTCTGATAAACGGTTTAAATACTTTAAAACTATTTCATTGATAGAAGTTTCTTTTTGTAAGGATACCGTACATCTTTCCGCCCTTCTCGTTACCGTTCTTGCAATATGGATAACAGCCGCCGCATGGCTTCCTCCAGGCAAAATAAACTTCTCAAGATCTGGTGCTTCCTTCACATATGCATCTATTCTTTCTTCAAGAAATTCAATCATTTCTTCCGTCGTCTTATAAGGATATTTTTCTTTTATAACGGCAAGATCGCCCCCGCAGTCAAACAGCTCATGCTGAATTTTTCGCAATTCATTATAAATATCTTTGAATAGATCATCTTCCAGCAGGACGATTGCTTGGCCTACAAAGCTGTTTAATTCATCGATCGTTCCATATGCTTCTACCCGCAGGTCATCTTTATCGACTCTGCCCCCAATAATACTCGTTTTTCCTTTATCACCTGTTTTTGTATAAAGATTCATTTTAACCCTCTCCTTCACTAATACTATTTTAGTCTTTCCGCTAAACCACACCAGACTTTATCCACACGGCTTGCTCGTGCCGCAATATCTTGATAGCACCAGCCAACGATATCCCGCCATACTCTATTCTCTTTCTCTAAAGGAACTATTCCCATTCCGATTTCACAGCCAATAATAATAAGCTTATTTTGTACAGATGACAAAATCCAGTCCATCCACTGTTCTAATATAGACCGGAATTCCTGTCTCGCATTTACGCTCCCTAATGACTGTATCATCATTTCGATTCCTTCTATAATAACTATGCCGTTACAGGAGCTTAAATCCGGAAATACCAGCTCACTATATCCATTAAAACATCTGCACTGCTCATCATCTAATTTATAAAATGATTTTACCCATTTCTTTTTTCCTTGAAAGGCACCTCCACATACGAAATGCAACGGGCTCCCTCCTTTATTTTTTCTAATGTCGTTATTACTTTGTATCCTTCAGCAAATCCGGGCTTCCAATTAAAGAAATCTTTTTCATTCGGAACAAGCTTTGTCATTAACAATTGGATTGGTCCGCCATGTGTCATAATGACAATTTCTCTTTTACCTTCTTCTATCGCCCGGTCAATTGTTTCACGGAATGCTTCTATTATTCTTCTTTCAAATGCGGAATAGCTTTCCCCTTCTGGTGGGCTCACATTATAAAAATCTGTCAGCCAGCTTTGATATAATGGATCGGAGCATAGCTCTTCATATGTTTTTAACTCCCACTCTCCAAACGATAGCTCTCTCCACTTTGAATTTCCATTGCACTCTTCCCCGTATATTTCCACAAATGTTTCCCTGCATCTTTTTAAATCACTTGAAATATACAATTGGCCAGCTGGATAAGAAAGCTGTAAAAGGCTCTTTAATTCTGCTCTCCCTAATGTACTTAAAGAAATATCTGTCCAGCCTAAATATTGTTTTCTTTCATTTGCTTCTGTTTTGCCGTGACGAATTAAAGTAATAACCAGATGATCCCCCATAAAAATGTCTCCTTACCTTCTACATAAGCTCCTAAAGTATCTCCTGTAATTCCTCCAAAATGCTTTATAACAAATGATTTTGAAAAAAAGAGGAACAATAGCGATGCAACAGAGAGAATAATAAATGATGTTGAAAAAAGAGAAAAAATAAAAACAAATATAATAAAAGCAATAATATAAAAATAAAAATCAGCTTTCGACAATCCTTTTTTAAAGGCAAAAGCCATTCCTGATTGCTTTGCTAACGGTGTTTTCATTAAAAATACTCCTAATCCAAATCTCGATACAATCGGGATAAAAAGAAGAAATATAAAATGAAAGGATGAGCTTAAAAGAGATTCGTACATGAATAGAAAGCGGAAACCTAATAGAAAAACTAAGGAAATAACCGCAAATGCTCCTACCCTTGAATCCGACATAATTTCCACACGTTTTTCTTTATTTTGATAAGAGAAAAAAGCATCGCTGCAATCCATCCATCCATCAAGATGGAGGAAACCTGAAAAGGCCAAATAGATAAATAATAGAAAGAAAGTGAGAAATAAGGAAGAAATATTCGTGAAGTTTACTAGTAAAACATATAATAATGTGACAAATAAACCGGAAATTAATCCGACAGCCGGAAATGATTTCACCGTCCATCTCGAACGGTCTTCATCAAATAAAACTTCTTTATTATATGGAATAACGGTTAAAAATTGAATTGCTAACAGAAAGCCATCAATTATTTTTTTCATCTGTATTCAACCTTTTTTCTTTCTCGGAATCCCGTTTTCAACTAAATATACCTCTTTTGCAACTGCAGCAATTTCTACATGCAGCCTGCCTAATTTACGCATATAATTTAAAGTTTCCCATTCATACATCGTCCCGCTTGAAAAGATTTCATTTGAAACGATAATAACCGCAAAACTGTTATTTGCTATTTTCTGAAGTGCTAATAGAATAGACTGTTCATCTTCATTTTGCTCACTGAACATTTCATTCGCTAAAAGAGTTGTTAAACAATCAATTAAGACAACATCCTTTTTTGAAAAACGAGATGCAATTTCTCCTATGTTTGCACTGCATTCTACTGTATTCCATTGCAAACCCGACTTTGTCCGGTCTTCCTGATGTTTTCTTATTCGTTTTTTCATTTCTTCATCATAAACAATAGATGTGGCGATGTAATGAAGTTCTTTACTATCGGAAGCTAACTCCATTGCTTTCTGTTCTGCAAAATAGCTCTTCCCACTCCTGACACCGCCGCTTACGAAAATGATCATCTGTTTTTCCACTCCTCTAAAAGAGCTAATAAGAAATCATTCTCGGCTTTTGTTTTCACAGCTATTCTTATATATTTTCCGTTTAAATGTGCAAAGTTTTCTGTATGTCTTACAACCGCTCCATTTTGCAGAAGATAGATAAGTAAGGAATGGGCATTTTCACTTACCCGTTCGCGTAATAAATAATAATTTGTAACAGAAGATGATGTATAAAAGCCTGCATTCCCCAATTTTTCACATACACGTTTCCGTTCATCATTAATTCGTTTTCTCGTTCTTAAAACTTCCTTGTCCATTCTTTCCACTGCCTGCAGTCCTAATTGCTGGGCGATTCCATTGACACTCCATGTTGGCAATTTCTTATTTAGTTCATTTATTAGTTTTTCCTGGGCAATAATATAACCTAAACGCGCTCCAGCCAAATTGTACATTTTCGTAACAGATCGCAAAATAATAAGATGCTCATACTGATGTATGTTATGTAAGGATGTCATATCCCCGCTCTCGCAAAAATCGTAAAAAGCTTCATCAATAATAAGAGAGACATCATATTTTTCTGTCAGTTTGATTATTTCATCTACATTAGAAAAAATAGTGCCCGTCGGATTATTCGGATTACATAAAAAAAGAACATCAATCTCTTTTAAGAAGCTCTCAAATTCATTCAGCAGTACTTGCCACTCATTTTGTTCGTTAATCGCCCATGTATGAATCGTACATTGAAAGGCATCACACGCTCTCCTGTATTCATTAAATGTCGGCTCAATAATACCAACTGCTTTACCCTGGAAATTTTCCGCAAGTAAAAAAATACATTGGGAAGCACCATTTCCGAATAAAAGCTGCCCTTCCTTTACCGCCAGCTCTTCAGCATATTTCTTCTTTAACTGTGTACAATTTGGATCCGGATATTCAGAAATCCATGCGGAAATATCACTCATTTCAAAATGATCATTAATCGCAAACGGATTCGTATTTACACTAAAGTCAATAATCTTTTCCGGCATTTTCACATTCATTACTTCATATAAAAACTGTGGATTAGCTCCGTGTAATGGCAACGTCAAATAATAATCCCCCAATCGCTAAAATGATTGTAAAAACAAGAATTGTTCTGTACATAATAACCGTTGTATCTTCAATATGTTCTGTTTGTAATGGTAAAAGAGCCTGTCCCATTGTCGGTCTTTCTGACTTTACTCCTTTGTAATAGTTCACCCCGCCAAGCTGTATACAAAGAATACCTGCTATTGCCGCCTCACACCAGCCGCTGTTTGGGCTTGGATGCTTTCTTGCATCTCGGAAAAGAGTTGCAAACTTCTCTTTAAATGATGCTTCATTAAAACCAATGGAACTAATAATCATCGAAATTCCTGTTAACCTGCTTGGAATATAATTCAATACGTCATCCAACCTCGCTGCAGCCCAGCCAAAATCAATATATTTCTCACTTTTATTACCGATCATCGAGTCAGCAGTATTTACAGTACGATATAAAAATGCTAATGGGGCCCCTCCTATAAAAGCGAAAAATAACGGGGCTGTTATTCCGTCACTCGTATTTTCTGCCACTGTTTCAACTGTTCCCCTAATAATTTCCGCCTCATTTAATTTATCCGTATCACGGCCGACAATCCAGCTTAACTTCTCCCTCGCATATGTTATATTATTATCTTCAAGCGGCTTTTTCACTTCATATGCTGAATCTTTCAAATTTTTAGCCGCAATTGTCGTAAAGATGAGGATTCCTTCTATAACGATACCGAGCCAATGATGAATAGAATAGCTAAAGAAAACAAGAAGATAGCTGAGAGTCACTATTATAATCAAAATGAGAACGATCGAAATAATCCCTTTTATTTTGCGATGCTTTCCATTGTTAAGCTGCTTATCAAAATAAGCGATAAAAGCACCCATTACGCGGACTGGATGCGGCAGCCAATGCGGGTCTCCTATAATACGATCTAAAATAAGCGCAATAATAATTGCTGTAAAATGTTCTATTATCATTTTAAACTCGCTAACCTTTTTTTATTTTTTTGAATTGCTTCCACTGTCGCCTCATAAACGAGCATTCCTATACTTTTTCCAATATTCGTTATCGTTCCAGCATATTTAAAATGTAGCCCCGTTTGTGTTGCCGCAATAACAATACTGTCTGTGGACGTTCCAGTCGCAACAGTGCCGGATCTTGGATCACGCACTTCTTCTATGTGAAGCGCTTTTGCTTTCGCTTCGGTCGCCGTCATAGCAGCCTGCATAAAGGCAGCTTCTGTTAAATGCCCTTCAATGAAGATCCATGTATTAATCGTACCCGGATACGTAATTTCTTCTTTGTAATAATGAAAAGCCTGTGAAATATCAACTGCATTTGAAACACCTGCTGTCACCATTACAGTCAGCTGGAACTCATTACCTTTAAACTGCTTAAAAACCGCATCCTCTAAACAGGCAGCAGTCATCATTCCAATTGTCTTATTTTTATCGATCCCTTTTCCAGCTAATGTATCGATCATATCCTCTGTCGGATTATCACAATAATAATTTTTATCAACAAATCTCGTAACAAAGTGTGTGCTCCAGCTAAAACCTGAACCGATAATAGCAGACGAGAGAGATTTGTATGGCCTATCTGTATGTAAAACAATCCATTCCTTCGAATGCTCTTCCACTTTGATTGAACTGTCATCATATTGCTCATTTTTCTTTTCAGATGGATTAAATGTTATTAATGCCTTCGGAACAGCAGGGTGCTCCATCATTTGTAAATCAGCATCATAGATCTCTTCCAATTTCTCATTAATAAAAAGATTTCTCGGTGTATCTGTATTCACTTCTTTTCCATCCTTTAATAACAGAACTTTATCACAATATAAACTAGCCAGATTCAAATCATGAAAAATAGAAATAACCGTTAAATTTTTCTCCTCAATTAACTCCTTTAATAATTCTAATAAATTAATTTGATGAGAAATATCTAAATGGTTTGTAGGTTCATCTAATAATAAAATTTCTGCTTCTTGAACGAGCGCCCTCGCTAAATAAACTAACTGTCTTTCCCCTCCGCTTAGCTCATCTAAAAAGCGGTCTTTTAAACGCTCGATTTTCGTAAGACGAATAGCTTCCTGCACACTGTCCTCATCCTCTTTCGACCATGCAGGTAAAAGGGTGCGCTGATGGGCATATCTTCCAAGCTTGATCGCATCATAAACAGTAAAAGAGAAAGGAGCATCATTTAACTGCGGTAGAACAGCCAATTTCTTCGCTAATTCTTTCGTTTGATACATTCGAATGTTTCTCCCGTCAATGATAACTTCCCCTTCTTTTGCTGCCTGTCCCCCGCTTATAAGTTTTAATAATGTCGTCTTTCCGCTCCCATTCGGCCCTAAAATACCGAAAAATTCTCCCTTTGATACCGATAGATTTATATTTTCTAAAATAGTTTTAGACCCGATTTTATATGATATATTTTTTACATCTATCATCATTTTCCTACTTTCTCTTACTTCTTGAATAAAAAATAAGGGCAAATATCGGCGCACCTATAACAGATGTAATAACCCCTACAGGCAATTCTTTTGGTTCGATAATCGTTCTTGCGAGCAGATCTGTAATAACAAGAAAAGAACCGCCATTTAAAATAGCTAACGGCAATAATCTCTCATGCTTTGGACCCCAAATAAGCCTTGTAATATGAGGAATAACGAGACCAACGAAGCCAATTGTCCCAGATACTGCAACAGAAGCACCTGTTAAAAGGGAAGCCGCAATTAAAATGATCATCTTTCTTCTATTCACATTGATTCCCATATGCTTTGCCGCTTCCTCACCGAATGCAAATGCATTCAGCTCACGTGCATTGGCAAGAAGCAATAACAGCCCTGCAGCATAAAAAGGAAGGATCATTTTTACAAAATCCCAGCCTCTCATCGACACACTGCCGAGCAGCCAGTTAATAATCTGTCTTAACTCTTCACCTGAAAGAGCGATAATGAGGGAAATGAGAGCTCCAAGAAAAGAGCTGAAAATAATGCCGGTCAAAATAATCGTATGAACAGCTAAATTTTTCTCTACCATTTTCGTAAAGGAAATAACAGCTAATAATGTTAGACAGGCAGTTATAACGCTAACGAGCGGTAATGTCAAAATTCCGAAAAACGGAATCGTTATATTAAAAAATAAAACGGTGACTGCACCTAATGAGGCGCCTGATGATACACCTAAAGTGTACGGATCGGCAAGCGGATTTCTTAAGAGACCTTGGAATGCTGCTCCAGCAGCGGCTAATGCTCCGCCAACAATGAAAGCAAGCAGTACACGCGGAAAGCGGATTTCCATAATAATATTAATGACTGTATCATCAACCGGTTTCTGCATTATTCCAAACTGACTTAAAAAAACATCGATAACAGTAGAAAAGGGAATCGTTACAGAACCTAACGATATCCCTACTAAAATTGAAAATACAGCTATAATAATCGATAGAACAAACGGATAGAAAGATGCTACCTTATTTATAGACATCCGGGTAAACAGCTTTTGCAAGCTCTTCTACTCCTTCAATAAGTCTTGGACCAGGTCTTACTACCTTATCCGAATGAATATCAAATACTTGTTTATTTTTCACTGCCGGCACATCCTGCCAAGCTTTTCTCGCTAAAACTTGTTCAACAGCATTTTCTGTATAATAGCCATAAGTTAAAATGATTGTATCAGGCTTTAAAGCAACTGCCTTTTCCTCTGCAAAAGAAGGCCAAGGTTCAGCAACATCTACGACATTCTTTGCTCCGATTACTGTAATCATTTCATCCATAAAGCTTCCTTTACCAGCTGTATAAATATCTGGAGCTGGTGAAACTTCTGCGAATACTTTCTTTTTATCTTCTTCTTTAATTGTTTTTGCTTTTTCTTTTATTACTGCTAAATCTTTTTGCATATCTTGAACAATTTTATCTGCCTCTTCAGTCGTCCCAGTCACTTTTCCAAGAAATTGAATAGAGTCATAAACAGCATCAAATGACGAAGCAGCCGGCACTGCAACAACAGTGAGACCTGCGTCTTTTAATTGCTGTAATCCTGCTTTATCATTAGAAAAATCAGCAAGTACAACATCAGGTTTTAATGAAACTATTTTTTCTACATTAAATTCCATACCGCCGATTTTTTCTACATCTTTTACTTCTTCAGGATAATTATCAAAATCATTTACTCCAACAACCGCATCGCCCATACCTAAAGCATATGTAACTTCTGTATTACTTGGCATTAAAGAAACTATTTTCTCTGGCTTCGCTTTAATTGTCACTTCATTGCCAAGGCCATCTTTTAACGTTAACGGATAAGCCTCTTTTTGCACTTCTTCTGTTTTCGGCTTTTCATTTTCAGCCGATTGCTTCTCTTCTTCCTTAGCACCACAAGCTGCTAAACTAAAAAATAATGCGGCAGCTAGAAGCGGCAAAAGCCATTTTTTCATTTGCTTCATCTTGTTGACCCCTCTTCTTTAATTTATCATTTTAGGCGAGAAGACTCCAACTTTCATTTTATGGATGGAGCAGTCCAAAAATAAGTAGGAGAAGAATCGCCTTTTCATATATCCAAACACACGTTTGTATGGTAGGATGTTCTTGTACAAGTTCTTTGAAAACTGAAGATATAAGGTTGTGACAGGAAAAACGTCTGTCATGTAAAATCTTCAACGTTCCATCGTCCCGCAAGTATCGAAGTAGCGATAACCAAACAGAGCAGAACGTGCGGGAAGAGTACAACGTACAAGATAGCATCACTGCAGGAGGCTAAAAGCCATTTGTACTGCCGAACCGTTGGTGCAACGGGGGTAGCCTGCTAAATAACTTTCGGATACGAAGGTGTTCGCAGGAATCTCCCACTTCTAAACGGAGGAAAAGTGGGAGTAGTTCAACAATGTATAATCAATAGCACATAAATGCTAGAGACGTATAAACCTACCATAAAAACCCATCTACTCACGGATGGGCACAAAACGATTCAATATAATTATAGCTCAAATGAATCGTTCCGAATTCTTGCTCCCCGAAGAATTGAAACAAATATTGAGCTAGGCAGGTCTACTGACTTTTGCTTCATCCTACTTCTGGGCCTTCCCATATAGTTTACCTATACAGTGGTTATCCCATTTCGTCCACAATTACAGTTGCGGGGGCAGTTCCGGTTTTCCACCGGATCCCCTATTATGCATGAAAAATTTCATTGCACCTATCTCATATTGTATATGTCGATTAATCCACATATCATTTTAGCGAATTTATTATCCTATTTCAAGATACCGTTTCGTATGGAACAAGATTATTCGTCAAACTTCTTCACAATCCATCTCTTTTCTTGGCAGGAAGAAAGTAAATGTTGTCCCTTCTCCAAGCTTACTATTTACTGTAATTGACCCTCCATGAGCATCAATAATACTTTTTGCAATTCCAAGCCCTAAACCGGTTCCGGACCCGCCCCTTGTTCTCGCTTTATCCGCTTTATAAAAACGTTCAAAAACAAATGGCAAATCTTCTTCACGTATACCGGAACCAGTATCTTGTACATGAAAAAGCAATCCATCTTTTATAGATTGAACTTTTACATTTACCTGTCCTTCTTCTTCCGTATGACGAATCGCATTATCGATTAAATTCGTTAATACTTGTTCAATTCGATCAGGGTCTAATGGATACACTTCTTCCTCAAGAGCTAAAGATGTTGTTAAGCTAATTTGTTTATCTTTTGCAAGTCCCTGGAATTTACGATTAATCTTTTCAACAAATTCCGGTACAAAGATTTTTTCATAATTAAGAGTAATATGCCCAGCCTGCATCCGTGCCAAGTCAAGAAGATCATTAACAAGCCTTCCCATCCTTAATGATTCATCATAAATAATCTGGGTAATTTCTTTTCTCTCTTCATCGGTGCTTGCAATATCATCGACAATTGCTTCACTGTACCCTTGAAGCATCGCAATCGGTGTTCTTAGCTCATGGCTCACATTTGCTATAAAATCGGTACGAAGCTTCTCTAATTTTCTTTCCTCTGTCATATCCCTTAATACAGCGACCGCCCCGCTAATATTAGACTCATTGTAAAGCGGGCTCATTACTAATACCCAGCTTCTTCCCTGCAAAGAAATTTCAACCGTCTGTTCTTTTTCAGAGCCGGCATCAATGACCTGCTGAAATAAATTATACACTTCAGGAGGGAGCTCTTCCGCTGTTTCGGCTTTCATTCCTCTTTCATAGTACCAGGCATGCAAAAATTTCTCCGCAGGAGGATTCGTTATTAAAATTGTTCCGTCAATTTTAAGTGTAATAACCCCATCTGCCATACTGCTTAAAATACTTGATAGATGCCCTTTTTCCTGATTCAGCGCATTAATATTAAATTTCAGCTGCTTTGCCATTTTATTGAATGCAATTCCAAGTTCACCGATTTCATCATTTGATAAAATCGGTACTTTTGTATCGAATTTGCCTTCTGACAGCTCATGGGCAACTTCTTTCATTTTTCTAAGCGGATTCGTAATTCTAGTAATAAGGAAGAACGCAAAAATCGTCGTAAGTACGATCGCTATCCCAGCGGCAATTATAATATATTTCGTCGTATGCTTTGTCGTTTCATGAACAGCTTTAAGCGACTGGGCTATATAGACAGAACCATACTTACCGTCTGCAAGCTTATAAGGCACACCGACAACGACAACTTCCTTCTCCCCGTTCATCATGCGTTCATCTTCATCTGTCAAATACGCTTTCCTGCTACCTGCTTTATGCTCAGTTAAAACTAACGATAAGACAGGGTCTTGCTTAATATCATCTAAATCGAAGTCTAATGTGTTTTCACTTTCATTTGGAGAAACCCAATATTTTTTTTCATTTTCAACAATTAAAATACTTGTTAAATCATCTGCCAATTCCCAAGTAATAGACCTTGCTAATTCTTTATCCTCATGACTTTCGATAATACTCGATACTTTATTCGCTAATTTTTTTAATTGATCCTCTGTCTGACCAACATGGTAATTTTCAATAAATTCGAGCATGAAAATCGTCAGCACGAACAGAACGAAGGAAACTAATAATAAAATTGTAATCCAAAGTTTACCTACTACACTTTTCCAAATCTTCATTCATTGCCAACCTCAAATTTATAACCGACTCCCCAAACAGTAACGATCATTTTTGCTGCTTCGGCAGATACTTTATTTAACTTTTCACGAAGCCTTTTCACATGTGTATCAACCGTTCTTAAATCTCCAAAAAACTCATATTGCCAAACTTCTTTTAATAATTTTTCACGGTCATACACTTTATCCGGAGTTTTTGCCAAAAAATATAATAATTCATATTCTTTCGGTGTTAAACTCACTTCCGCTCCGTCCGCTGTCACCCTGTGTGCATCATGATCAATCGATAAGTGTGGAAAAACAATAACATTTTTAGCTGTCGTATCTGTTTTTAAATATGATGTATGTGATGCTCTTCTTAAAAGGGCCTTTACACGAAGCACAACTTCCCTCGGGCTAAATGGTTTAACGATATAGTCATCCGTACCAACCTCAAACCCTTGCACTCTGTTTGTTTCCTCCCCTTTTGCTGTTAACATAATGATCGGTGTTGCCTTTTTCTCCCTGAGCTGCCTACAAACTTCAATCCCATCAATGCCAGGCATCATAAGGTCGAGCATAATAAGATCATAATTATTATTTAATGCAAGCTCTAATGCCTCATCCCCATTTTCCGCTTCATCGATATCATAATTCTCTCTCTCAAGATACATTCTTAATAAACGGCGGATTCTATCTTCATCATCTACAACTAATATTTTTGCATATTGATTTTCTTCCATGAGAGATCTCTCCTTTTCCTAAATAAATAGCCTTCACTGCATAAGAGTGAAGGCTATGTTAGCAGTGTTCTAACATTTAATTATGCATATGAATGAAGGCCGGCAATAACTAAGTTAACGAAAATAAAGTTGAACATAATAATTGCATAACCGACTACACCAAGCCACGCTGACTTTTCACCATGCCATCCTTTTGAAAGACGCAAATGTAAATATGCGGCATAAAAAAGCCATGTAATCAATGCCCATACTTCTTTAGGGTCCCAGGCCCAAAATCTTGTCCAGGCAATTTGTGCCCAGATCATCGCAAAAATTAATGCACCTAACGTGAAAATCGGAAAGCCTATCGTTACTGAGCGATAGCCAATCTCATCCATCAAGTCTAAATTAACATTTTTTACGAATGGCTGTAATAAAGCAGACACCCTTTTTCGAATAATCAAACGAATTATTCCATATAATAGTAATCCGGAAGCAAATGACCATATAACTGTATTCAATTTACGTGCTGAAATAATTGCAGGTACTTCAACAAATGCTTCCATCTTATCTTTCGTTAATAATTCTCCTTTATGCGGGCCTATTAAAGCAGGCAAATGATATTCCATCATCGCTTCTGCATCATTTTTATCAATCCATTTATACTCTGCCTGATAATCAACAGCTCTAAATGAAGCAGTAATAATAATAAATGCAATTGTTGTAACGACAAAATACATAATCAATTCCAGAAAAAATGTCTTACGTGAATTTTTCGACTGATCAACAGCTTTTAATAAATAGATAATACCTGCCACCGCACTTATCGCCAGTATTGCCTGCCCCAAGGCCGCTGTTGTTACATGAATAGCGAGCCAGTCACTTTGAAGTGCTGGGATAAGCGGCGATATATCTGTCGGGAACATACTCGCATATGCGATTAAAAGAAGTGCTGTCGGTAAAGTAAATAAACCTAAGACAGCTGTTTTATAAATAAAGAATAAAACGACAAATGCAAGGACGAGCATCATGGCAAATGCTGTTGCAAATTCAAACAGATTACTTACAGGCGCATGCCCTGAGGCAATCCATCTCGTAGTAAAATATCCGATATGGGAAGCTAATCCAATTATTGTAACAGCCATTGCAACTATTGTCCATTTACTTAGTTTCCCGTTTTTTCTTCGATTATTCCGTACTGTACCGCCGAATAAAAAGGTTCCGACTAAGTATGCTATAAAAGCGATATAAAGAAGTGTACTACTAATTTCTGCCACTATTTTCCCCTCCTTAACCCCTTATTTATTCCTTGTCTTTTTGATCTGCCGGTATATTTATTGATGTGCCATCCAGTACATATTTAAGCTCGTTACTTAACCCATACCAGTTTTTATTCGTATGCCCAGCAACTAATATTTCGTCTCCATTACGTTTAATCCATATGCGGCGGTGATTCCAGTACATGCCTTGGATCACACCTATCATAAAGATCGCTCCACCGATTCCAATTACCCATAAAGTCATATCTTTTCTGACTGTCAGTGCTGTAAGATTTTTCGTTTCTACACCTGCAAATTTCATTTTGTATTTATTATCTTCGTTCGGTTCAATTGTCTGTCTAATACCGACAAAACTTGACTCGCCTTCCGGTTTGTCCGGTGTAATCATTTTAAATACAAAGGCAGGATTATCCGGCACTCTCGTTTTTGTTGCAGGCTCTCCATCATCATTAAAATAGAAATTAGGCAAGTAGCTTGCAATCTCTACTCTATATCCGTTTCCAAGATCATATTTCTTTTTAGGATTTAATAAATCGACCGTAATTTCCCCAAAACTTTTATCTGACTGCTTCTCTACTAAATTAAATCTCATTTTATTCAGTTCATTCAGCTTATAACTTGTCTGATAAAGAGCATATCCATCATGCTTTAACGGTTCATTAACCCGTACTTCTTTCCTCTTGATTTCTTTCAGCTCAGGCTCTGCTCCGGGAATAATTTCACCTTTTCTCTCATACAGTACAACATTTGCCTGAAAGTTTTTAATAACAGAGCCGTCCCCCTGTCTATCAATCGCATCACTGAATACTTCGTTTTCTTTATCTTTCTCGTAAACTTCCATAATGAATTTTTCATTTTTCAAAAAATACTTTCCATCTGTACCAGGTATGCCGGCTGTTTCTCCTTCCCGCACCCACAGTACTTCATCTATGTACATTCCTGGAATGAAACGAAGCATCGCACCAATTAAGAAAATAATAAGCCCGATATGATTGACATAAGGACCCCATCTTGAGAAACGTCCTTTTTCAGCTAGGATATTTCCATTTTCCTCCCGCACTGTATAACGGCGTGATTTTAATTTCTTTTTAATTTGCTCATACTCATTTCCATTATGATTATTTATAGAAGAGGAGCTGTATAGCCTTTGCCTTTTCATAAATGATTCATGTCTTGTTACACCTTGTTTTTTCAATGCACGATAAAGCGGAATTACACGGTCTAAGCTGCAAATGACCAATGAAATTCCAATGGAAGCGACAAGAATTAAATACCACTCAGAATTATATAAATTATGAAAGCCGAGCGCATAATATATTTGTCCAAAGATGCCGTACTCATCTTTGTAAAACTCACTCGCTGTCACTGTTGGAGGAATATACATCTCCTGTGGATAAATTGTTCCAAGTGCGGAGGCAATTAAAGTAATAACAATTAGCCATACTCCAACTTTTACAGATGAGAAGAAATTCCATATTTTATCGATGACTGTTTTATTATACGTTTGGGAGCGCCTTGCACTTCCGTCATAACGCATATCTATAAGCTGTTTTTGCTTTTCCCCTTCATCGAGGCTTGTCGCCCTACCGCATGATTCACAAATAATAGTCCCAATAGGATTGACATGCCCGCATTCACATTTTACCTCTCTCATGTTTAAAACTCTCCGTTCAAGGTTTAATCTTTTCCATATAGTCCCGAACCATTCTTTCTGTCATCGACCTTGTCTGAATTTCTACCACTTTTCCTTCTTTATCTATTAAAAAAGTGGTCGGCAGCGGCTTAACTCCATAGGCATCTTTTACTTGCCCATCTTTATCTAATAAGATAGGGAAAGTAAGTTCATGTTTATTGACAAAGTTTTGCACCGCAATATCTGATTCGCCAATATTAACAGCCAGAACTACTACACCCTTATCTTTATAATATTTATACTGATTTTCCATATAAGGCATTTCATATTCACAAGGTGCACACCAAGTACCCCAAAAATTCAGAAAGACACCCTTTCCCTTATAATCAGAAAGCTTATGCTTATTGCCTTCTAAATCAGTTAAAATAAAGTCCGGAGCCTGATCTCCCGGCTTAACGAGTTCTTTATTAGCAAAAAAGTTTATATAGAGCGTATAACCAAGTGCTCCAATTAAGATGACTAAAATAACCGTGCGTACGAGTAAACGATTTTTTTTCATAGCTTTGCTCCCTACACTAATTACATTCAAAATAATTATATCATTATCCAAAATGGCAGCTTTAGAGATTATATGAAGTTTATGTGAAACTTAATTGGCATTTCTTCCATGTAATGCCAACGCTCTTAATTGCTTCACTTCATGGGGAGTAAGCTCGCGTGAATCACCAGTACTAAGCCCTTTTAAATCTAAGAAGGCAAACTGCTCACGTTTCAGCTTCTGAACTTGATGGCCGATTGCTTCAAACATTCTCCGCACTTGGCGATTGCGTCCTTCCCTAATTTTTATTTCAACGATCGATGTTTGTTTCTTTTTATCAATCGATAGAACTTTCACTTTTGCCGGAGCTGTTTTCCCGTCTTCTAACTGAATTCCTCTTTCCAGCTGTTTTACCTGTTCACGAAGCGGGATGCCTTTTAATTTTGCCACATATGTTTTTTCAACTTCATAACGGGGATGCGTGAGGATATTTGCAAACTCCCCATCATTTGTTAACAATAGAAGTCCCGATGTATCATAATCAAGTCTGCCAATCGGATAGATACGTTGTGTTATATAAGGGAAAAAATCAGTAACGACTTTTCGATTTTTATCATCTTTAACAGCCGAAATAACCCCTGTCGGCTTATACAGCAGTAAATATACCGGTTCTTCGCGCTCAAGCGGTACACCTTCCACTTCTACTCTGTCCTGGTCAGTAACCTTTGTCCCAAGCTCTGTAACAACCTTTCCATTTACTTTCACTTTTCCTTCTTGAATCAGCTGTTCTGCTTTTCTTCTTGACGCAATTCCTGCGTGTGCAATTACTTTTTGTAAGCGTTCCATTTGCGTTCACCTCGTTAACATATTACTCGTTTCTACGTTTTTTAACAAGTTTTGATACAATTCTCCATATGAAACGGTTCTCTTTTTTCCTAAATAAAAAAACGCCATAAGGCGCTTATTAAAAAAGAAGTGTAACAATTATAACCGAAGCTACAATTCCGACTACATCAGCAAGCAAACCGACCTTTAGCGCGTCTCCCATCTTCTTAATGCCGACCGCCCCGAAGTAAACAGTTAGAACATAAAGCGTCGTATCTGTGCTCCCCTGCATAACAGAAGCAAGCCTTCCGATAAAAGAATCAGGACCGTATGTGGCGATAATATCAGTCGTTAATCCTAATGCTGCCGTTCCTGAGATCGGTCTGATTAAAGCGAGCGGGAGCATTTCGGCTGGAAAATGAATGAAATTAAGAACCGGCTTAAAAAAACTCATCATAAATTCCAATGCCCCTGATGCCCTGAAAATAGAAATGGAAATGAGCATACCGACTAAATAAGGAATGATGGAGAATGAGATTTTAATCCCTTCTTTTCCTCCCTCAACAAATGTTTCATACGTCGGTACTTTTTTTATCGTCCCATATAATAAAATAAATCCGATTATGAGGGGAATTAACCATAAGGAAACAGTGCTTATTAATCCCATCTTCCATTACCCCTTTCTTTTTCTCCGGTAATAAAAATATCTGTCAATTAAAATAGCACCGATCGCCGATAAAACAGTCGCTAAAAGTGTTGGTCCAACAATCTCTGTCGGGGAATCAGAGCCGTATGTCATACGGATTGCAATAACAGTCGTTGGAATTAACGTAATACTTGATGTATTAATCGCTAAAAATGTAATCATCGAGCGGCTGGCGTGTTCTGATCCGCCATTTAAAACTTTTAATTGCTCCATTGCTTTTATTCCAAGCGGTGTTGCAGCATTTCCTAAACCGAACATATTCGCCATCATATTCGATAACATATATCCCATCGCTGGATGTTCCGGCGGCACTTCTGGAAAAAGCCTTGAAACGAACGGCTTAAATAGGTTTGATAATTTCTCCAGCAATCCTGCTGCCTCAGCAATTTTCATTAAGCCAAGCCAGAAAACAAGTACACTTATTAAACCGATTGAAATTGTAACAGCTTCCTTCCCACCTTTAAAAATGGCTTCATTTACTTCTTCCATTGTTCCGTTAAACATCGCAAAGACGATCCCTATCAACGTGAGAAAAACCCAAATTAAATTAACCATAATATTTACCACCGGCTAACGCAAAAAACAACATGCGAAATGACTGCAGAACAGAGTCGTCAGTCGTGCTTACATTTCCGTTATCATAGTAAATTGGCAGTTCTTCAATTTTTTTATCATTTAGTAAAATCGTCATTCGTCCTACTATATTTGGAATATCTTTTGCATCATTCCATTCTTTCTTCGGTTTTAACAGCCTAATATCTATTTCCAGCTGATCTAACTCTTCCTCTTTTAATGGATAGAGTACATCACGCTTAATGAAAATCTTATTTTTGTAAACTGAATCTTTAATATTTTTTATCGTTCCTTTTCTTTTAATTTTGACGAGTTCATATGAGGCGAATGCATAATTATGCAAATTCATATGATCGCGCCAATCATCAGGATCATTAATCGTTACGACAATCGTATCTAATCCACTCTTGGAAGCCGTTGATACGAGCGTCCTTTTTGCCCTTTTTGTATACCCCGTCTTCCCTCCGGTAGCATATTCGTATAAACCTGTTACTAATTTATTTTTATTTCTCCATACCCGATCCCATTCTTCATTCGGATTTGGTGCACGATATGTTTCCGTTCCTGATATTTCGCGAAAAATTGGATTTCCCATCGCGTATTTTGTTAAAATCGCCATATCGTATGCGGTTGAATAATGGTTTTCATGATCATCCAATCCATGCGGATTTGCAAATTCTGTATTTTTCATCCCAAGTTCTTCGGCTTTTTTATTCATTAAATAAACAAAGCCTTCCAGACTCCCGCCAACATGTTCTGCAATGGCAACTGCCGAATCATTTCCTGAACGGAGCATTAAGCCGTAAACTAAATCCTCCAGCTTTATCTTCTCCCCTTTTTGTAAATAGATGGAGGAACCTTCGGCAAGTGTCGCTCTCTCACTCACTTTCACCTGTTCATCCAGTTTCTCTGACTCAATTGCTAAAATTGCTGTCATAATTTTCGTTATGCTCGCAATTCTTAGCTTTTCATGGGCATTTTTTTCATACAATATCCGCCCCGATTCCTGCTCCATTAAAATTGCACCTTGTGCACTCACACCTAATGCGGATGAGCGTAATGGGAAAAGTGCAAAAATGAATATAAGAACGATTGCTATTATTGTTATTTTCTTTAATTGCGACATAACCTCCACGTCCCCTTAATTGTTTTGTACAAGTTTATGCGAGTGGACAAAGGTTATGAATGAAAATTAAAATAACAAAAAGAGGAAACCGAATATTGGTTATCCTCTCTTAATGATACGTAGACAGCCAGCCGGCCTTTACATATCTTCAAATGTTGAATTAAATTTTTCAAAAAATAAATCCGCTTCCTCCTGAACGAATTCATCCTCTTCTCTTTCACTGAGGGGCGGAAGTTCTTCAATTGTTTTTAAACCGAAATGTTCTAAAAATTCCTTCGTTGTACCGTATAAAATAGCTCGGCCTGATCCTTCGACCCTTCCGACTTCTTTAACAAGTGTCTTTGCTACTAATGTCTGCAACGGACGCTCTGCTTTCACACCGCGTATTTCTTCAATTTCTATTCTTGTAATCGGCTGACGGTAAGCAATGATCGCCAGTGTCTCAAGCGCTGCTTGGGATAAAGATGCATTCCCCGGTGTTTCTACTAGCTTTTTTAAATATACTGCATGAATTTTCTTTGTCGTTAACTGATAAATACCAGCTACTTGAACGAGCTCAATTCCCCGTTCTTCATTCTCATATACTTCCGCCAATTCAGCTAATATATCTGTTACTGCCTGTTCATCCAATTCAAGCACTGTCATCAATTGACTGATAGAGAGTCCCTCATCTCCTGCCGCAAACAGTAATGCTTCGACGATTGATTTCCATTCGGCAACTGCTAAAGCCATGAATTATTCACTCCCTACTATATATATATCTGCAAAATTATTTTCTTGTTCAATCGTAATATGATTTGTTTTCATCAATTCTAAAATAGCTAAAAAAGTAACAACTAAATACTCTCTGCTATCAGAAGGGAATAAATCCTGAAATCTTCTCCTGCCAGGCCTTTTTCTTAAATCAATGAGTATTTCATCCATCCTCGTCTGAATCGGAATTTCCTGTTTTGTAATTTTCGTTTGCAAAGGCTTTTGAATTTTCTTCCGTCTCATCATTTTCTGGAATGCACCGAGCATATCATATAACGTAACATTTAATATTTGCGGTTCATTGTTCTTTTGCTCTGTATACTCACTTAAATCGCTTGGAGCTTTCGTATATACTTGTGCCCGCTCTTCTTCTAAAGAACGCAGCTCCTCTGCCGCTTCTTTATATTTGCGATAGTCAATTAAACGCTCAATTAATTGTTCACGAGGATCTTCTTCATACTCCTCGCCAAATTCCGATTCAAACAGCTCTTCTTGTTTTGGAAGAAGCATTCGGCTTTTTATCGATAAAAGCGTAGCTGCCATTACTAAATATTCTGAAGCAACATCAAGCTTCAGCTCCTGCATTGTATGGATATATATCATATACTGCTCTGTAATTTTAGCAACCGGTATATCATAAATATCAATTTCCAGCTTATTTATTAAATGCAATAAAAGGTCCAGTGGCCCTTCAAATGCATCAATTTTCACTTGATACTGCAAATAAATCCCACCATTCTCAAATAGACAACATCTAGTATAGAACATTATGCCACTTTGACCAATAGTTAAATAGAAAAAACAAAGAAGCGAGACATTCGCCCATACAATTATTCATTCTAATCATATGATACAAATGTAAAATCTTAAAAATTGAGGAGGAATTTTCAATGGGTGATGCAGGTTTTAACTATGGCGGAGGTTTTGCGTTAATCGTTGTATTATTTATTTTATTAATTATTGTTGGGGCAGCTTGGCTTTACTAAGCACATATGAAACAGACGGGTTTTCCTATAAACGGGGAAACCCTTTTTCAATCTATGGTAAACTAGTGGCTATACATAATTTAATCTTGAAAGGATTGTTTTTCATGTATGATCATGCATATATTAATTACCTCGTCCACTTTCATGGGGACCGTGACTATTTCGAATGCCATGAAGTTCTCGAGGAACATTGGAAAGAGGCCCCCCCTTCTGAACGAAAAGATTATTGGGTCGGTCTTATTCAAATTGCTGTCGGACTTTACCATCAAAGAAGAGGGAATTTTAAAGGAGCTTTAAAAATGATTAACAGCTCCATTAACCTTTTAACCGTCAATACTGCTGCTATTACACAACTCGGCTTACAAGCGAATGAGCTTCTTGTCCAATTACAAAGAGTAAAAGCTGATATTATTGAATATAAGCCTTATAAAAGTTTCACGATGCCGATTGCTGATCAGGCTTTAAAAGCAAAATGTATAGAAGAATGCAAAAAGCGCGGACTTATTTGGGACCAGGAAAGCGATCTAAAAAATGAATTCATCCTTCATAAACATTCAAAAAGGGACCGGACAGACGTCATAAAAGAAAGAGAGCTTAATCTTTTAAAAAGACAAAAGGACAGAGGATGTAATTAGCCGCTGTCCTTTCGTCTTTATGATTATTTTTTATCTTTATCATGACATTTTTCAAAGAATGGTTCGGTAAGATTATTCGACAGCACTTTCTTATTTTTATAAAAATCGGTTAGTGCCGTTACCATTTTCTTTCCAATACCTTGTGAACGGTGGGAAGGATTAACAGAAATATGCTGAATTTCAACAATTTCTTCCCCTTTTAATACGACTCCAACTGCACCGACGATATCTTCTCCTTCTTTCCACAAAAAGAGCTGCCAATCATTCTCTGTTTCATATTGCTTTATCGTTTGTTGCAATTGTTTTAAATCTTTTTCTGCTGGCATAAAAGAGAGCAAACCCATTGCAATTTTTTCAAAACTTTTCTTAAAGCGTATTAACATTTTTACCCCTCATTAGCGAAATAAGAAAAGCAAAAGCTTATTATACTTTTACTTTTCTTCATTTTATTGTTTTAGAGAAGAACTACTTCTCAAAACATTATATACAGTTTTCGCTCGCTTTTAAACAGTAAATGCTAAAATTAATGAATAGACCTAAGTAAATTTGCCATTTCAATTGCAGTAATAGCTGAGTCATATCCTTTATTACCTGCTTTTGTCCCTGCACGCTCAATTGCCTGTTCAATTGTTTCTGTCGTTACCAGACCGAAAATAACAGGAACACCAGTTGATAATGATGCTTGTGAAATACCTTTAGCTGCTTCATTACAAACATAGTCATAATGCGTTGTCGCACCTCTAATAACTGTTCCCAGCGTAATAACTGCATCGTATTTTTTAGATTCAGCCAGTTTTTTTGCTACTAACGGAAGTTCAAATGCACCCGGAACCCACGCAATATCAATATTATTTTCTTCCACACCATGACGTATAAGACCATCTTGTGCCCCGCCTAATAAACGGCTCGTAATAAAATCATTAAATCTCGCTACAACGATTGCTACTTTTAATCCTGATCCTAGTAAATTACCTTCAAATGTTGTCATTTCTAATTCCCCCAAATTTAAAATTTTAAAAGATGTCCCAATTTTTCACGTTTTGTTCTTAAATAATTTTCATTCTCTTTCTTCGTTGGCATCTGAATCGGCACTCTATCAGCAATTGTTAAACCATAGCCCTCCAACCCTGCAATTTTACGCGGGTTATTCGTCAATAATCTCATTTCTTTTACACCTAGATCTCTTAATATTTGCGCACCGATTCCATAATTCCTTAAATCAGGAGCAAAGCCAAGTTTTTCATTTGCTTCAACAGTGTCATAGCCTTCTTCCTGTAATTTATAAGCTCTCATTTTATTAAGGAGGCCAATTCCTCTTCCTTCCTGGCGCATATAAAGAAGTATTCCTTTTCCTTCTTCCTCAATTTGTGCCAGTGCCGCATGTAATTGCGGTCCGCAGTCACAGCGGAACGAACCGAATACATCCCCTGTTAGACATTCAGAATGAACACGGACCAATGTAGCTTCATCCGATGTTATTTCTCCTTTGACAAGAGCAATATGTTCTTTGCCGTCAATAATATTCGAGTAGCCGACTGCTCTAAAGTCCCCAAACTCTGTGGGAAGCTTGATCTCAATTTCTCTTTGTACTAATTGATCCGTTTTATTACGGTAAAGAATTAAATCTTTAATCGTAATCATTTTCACATCTAATTGTTCAGCAATAATTTTTAAATCGGGAACTCTCGCCATCGTTCCGTCTTCTTTAATAATTTCGCAAATAACACCAGCCGGCTTTGCACTGCTAAGTCTTGCTAAATCAACAGCGGCTTCCGTATGTCCAGCTCTTCTTAAAACCCCGCCCTCTTTTGCAATAAGCGGAAAAATATGTCCTGGACGTTTAAAATCACCTGGCTTAGCATCTTCACGCAACAGTGCTTGGATCGTTTCTGCACGTTCAAATGCGCTAATACCTGTAGTCGTCGTTTTGTAATCGACACTAACAGTAAAAGCCGTTCCATGCGGGTCTGTATTATGATCAACCATCGGATGCAGATCAAGATTTTCTGCTATTTCCTCTGTAATTGGAACACAAACTAAACCGCGTCCATGTTTAATCATAAAATTAATTGCTTCTGCTGTAATTCCATCCGCTAATGCAACAAAATCACCTTCATTTTCACGATCTTCATCATCAACGACGATAATTACTTTCCCTGCTTTTAAATCATCAAGTGCTTCTTCAATTGAATGAAACATCATAATCCCCCTTCCTTACTTAAAAACCGTTTTCTTCTAAAAATGCTTTGCTTATAGATGACTGCTTATTATGCTGCTGTCCTGAGATAAGTTTTTTCACATATTTCCCGAGCATATCACATTCAATATTGACGATATCACCCGCACCTTTAAATCCGAGAACTGTTTCAGACAATGTATGCGGAATTATAGAGATAACGACCTTCGTCGCCTCAAGTCCAAATATCGTTAGGCTTACGCCATCAACTGTAATGGATCCTTTTAAAATAAGTGTTTCTGTCAACTCTTCAGCAAGCTCAATTTCATAATAAACCGCATTGCCGACAGGCTGTTTTTTTATAATTTTCCCGACACCGTCGACATGACCTGAAACAAAATGACCTCCAAAACGGCCATTCGCTGCCATTGCCCGTTCCAGATTAACCGGTGAGCCTTTCGTTAAATCTTTTAAAGACGTTGCTTTAATCGACTCAGGCATCACATCAACAGTGAATAATTGACCTGTAAAAGATGTAACTGTTAAGCAGACACCGTTAACAGCGATACTATCACCTAAATGAACATCTTCTAACACTTTCTTCGCCTTAATCGTAAGAACAATCGCATCACTGGCACTTTCTATTTTCTCAATTCGTCCAATCTCTTCGATAATACCTGTAAACATATAGGTCACCCTTTTTTCGGTGAAGCGACAATTTTCAAATCGCTCCCGATTTGTGTAAATTCATTTATTTTTAATGCAGGGACATCTACCATTTTTGAAAATCCTTCTCCACCAATGGAAGCAGGAGCAGCCTGTCCTCCGATTATTTTCGGTGCTAAATAGAAAATCAGTTCATTGAACATACTATTCTTTATAAAGCTGCCATGCACAGTCGAGCCGCCTTCAACATAGATGGACATAATCTTATGTTCTCCTAAAACGTTTAAAACTTCCTCTATTTCAATCGTATCATTTGAAAGCTGAATAATTTTCACATCATTTTGCTCAAATATATTTATTTTCTCCTGATCCGCCTGATTGCTGACGATAATCCATGTTGGGGCTAGTTTATCAATTACAATATTCGCATCTTCCGGTGTTCGCAAATATGTATCAAGAATAATTCGAACAGGCTGGCGCTTCGGATTTTCCGTACGGCAAGTTAAGCTCGGATTATCAGCAATGACTGTGTTCACACCTACGAGAATCGCATCATGCAGTTCCCGCGATTTATGAACATCTTTTCTTGCATCTTCACCTGTAATCCATTTGCTTTCACCAGTTACTGTCGCTGTTTTGCCGTCAAGTGATGATGCAGCTTTTAACGTTACAAAAGGCTTTCCCGTCTGGACGAAATGAAAGAAATGTTTATTCAGCTCTGCTGCTTCCTCTTCTAAAAGACCGACTTCCACTTCAATCCCTGCATCTTTCAGTTTTTTAATTCCTCTGCCGCTCACCACAGGGTTTGGATCTGTTACGGCTACAAACACTTTTTTCACTTTAGAACGGACTAAAAGATCAGCACATGGCGGTGTCTTTCCGTAATGACTGCAAGGCTCTAACGTCACATACACAGTGGAGCCTTCTGCTTTATCACCTGCCATTTCAATCGCATGAACTTCCGCATGCTTCTCACCTGCTTTTAAATGAGCACCCATTCCTGCAATTTGATTATCCTTTACAACAACCGCACCTACGAGCGGATTAGGACTTGTCTGACCTGCAGCCTGTCTCGCTAACTCAATCGCTAATTTCATATAATCTTTATCTGTCACGCTTCACACCCCCTCTGCTTTTAATAATGAAAAAAAGCCCCAACTAATAATAGTCAGGGCTTTAAAGAGAGAATTTTTAGGCATGTCAAAAAAGAGTATGCATTTTCTATATTTTCACAGAAAACTACTACTCGTTTCAAAAGAAACATGTGATCCTTCTCCCATCCAGACTTTCACTGTCGGCCCTAGAATTTCACTAGATCCACCGCTTCCATTAAGGTTCGCGGGTCACGGACTAAGAAGCTTTAAAAGCTTCATCACCGCCGGTTGGGAATTACACCCAGCCCCGAAGGATATCAATTATGAGTAAAAGTAATGAATACTTTTAATTGAAGAAAATATTATCACTGAAAATGAGAAAAAGCAAGAAATTAGTTTTTAAATTAGCTTTAAAACGACATTTTTCTTATAAAACAGACTGCCGCTTATGTGGCGGCAGTCCTAATAATTACAAGAAATTTCTCTTTCTATTTGTTTTTATTCATCATTTTCTCTAATAATTGCTGCACATTTTCGCGTGCCGATTCTGTGGCATCTTCAAGAACTTCAGCATTTGCTATATTTCCTTCTTCATCAAAGAAAACACTTAAAATCGTATCTTCTTTCATATGTTGAGGTAATTTATGACGTGGTACATCTATTTGTACAGTTTCAACTTCTCTTAATATTATCAAGATGTCTCTCTAATATAATTCCACAAATATATTATATTAAAAGAGTGCAACATAAAAAGAAAGAGAAAAACCTATATTTAAATAAAGATAGACTATCGAAAAAATACTCTTTTTATAAGGTAAATGTTTCACTAAAATTACAAATAATACAAAAAACAGATAAAATATACTGGAATAAATGTAAAATATATATTATTATGTTAATTGTTGTAATAAAAAACATAAAGAGGAGAATCATTTTGAAAAACAAAAAGATAGTTACTATTCTATTATTTTTCACACTAATATTTACTAGTTTTTCGGCTTTCTTATCAACTGACCAAGCTTCAGCTGCAACACCAAGTTTCCTGATGGATACTAAAAAGATCTATACTTACAGCTTGGATTATAAAAATAAAAAAGAAACTATGACTGCAAGTTTCACTGGAAAAATGAACAATGGTGATCTTTGGAATTTCCAAACAGAGGAATTCTTTTTCAACGAACTGCAGATTCAAGATAATGAAAGCCTAAGAATAGGAGATCCTTTTGATAATACATGGTCCAAGGAATTAATGTTTCCTTTAACGGCAGGAAAACAGTGGAAGAGCAGTGAATCATTTACTGCTAAAATTATATCTTTAGATACTGTGGTTAAGACTTCTGCCGGTACATTTAAAGCAGTAGTAATCGACCATGGTGTCCAGAATGGAAAATCTTACTATGCTCCCGGTGTAGGATTAGTCAGGGAGGAAGATGGTGTTGGACATGTAAGAGAATTAACAAAGATTAGCAATGCACACTATGGCAGAGTTTTAATTAAACAAACAGGCATAAAGCAATACACTCCAAAGGGAGCTGTTCACAAAACATTAAAGAAAGGCGAAGCTCTCAAAGTATTTAAAGAAAATGCTGACTCTTATGATGTAGGAAACGGCTATTATGTAAAGAAAGAGAAAAATACATTATTCTTCACTGGAACTATTTATGGTACAGAAGCACCGTTATCTGTCTATTCTTCAAATGGGAAATTATTTAAAAAGTTTGCAATTGATGAGCCGGTAAGAGTATACGGCTTTAAAGATGGAAAATTCCAAGTTGGCGGCGGCTATTACGTTCCTGCTGCAGATCATATTTTATACGAAAGATAAGCTTAAAATACGGGCACTCGATGTTTTTAACAACGAGTGCTTTTTCCTTGCTTTATTAGCGATAACCTATAGCTGCTTCTCCCTTCTATTAAAAAATTCTCCTGCCTCTATTTATCAAACTTAGGTCTAAATAACCTTAACTTTTTTAAAAAAACAGACTAAATTATTAAAAAATAAGTTAAAATGCACTCGATAATATGGAATTTTTATATTAATTTGGAATTATAAGTATTTAAAATATTTTAAAGGAGAATTGCATTGAAAAATAAACAAATAGTTATCATTACCTTATTTTTCACTTTAGTATTTGGCAGCTTCTCATCCTTCTTATTCAATGATAAGGCCGCAGCCTCAACACCTAGTTTTTTAATGAATACAAAAAAAATCTATACTTACGCCTACTATTATAAGAATACGAGTAAATCTAAAGAGTATATGACTGCGAGTTTTACAGGCAAAATGAATAAAGGTGATTTATGGAATTATCAGTGGGGAGATTTCTTTAATAATGAATTAACTATCCAAAATAGTGAAGGATTAATAAAGGGTGACCCTTTCGAAGATTCAATGTCCCTACAAATAGCATTTCCATTAACAGTCGGAATGGAATGGGAAAGCGATGGACATATTTTTAAAACGATCTCGCTGAATCAGACTGTTAAAACGCCTGCCGGTACATTTAGAACTGTGATGATCGATAACGGTCGCGGCGATACAGGTATTTCTTATTACGCTCCCGGTGTCGGCTTAGTGAAGTATGAAAATGAGGATGGATATGTAACAGAATTAGTAAGCATTAAAAATTCACATTACGGCAGAGTATTAATTAAGCAAAATGGAGTAAAGCTGTACAATCCAAAGGGCAGCGTTTATCGAACATTGAAAAAAGGAGAAGGTCTTAAAGTATTTAAAGAAAATTCCGACTCCTTTGATGTTGGCGGAGGCTATTATGTAAAGAAAGATAAAAACACATTATTCTACACTGGATTTATTTTCGGGACAGAAGAGCCGTTATATATTTATGCTCCTGATGGACAGGTGTATAGAAAAGTTCCTTCTTATGAAGCAATCAGAGCATACAGCTTTGAAAATGGAAGATTCCACGTTGGCGGCGGCTATTACGTTTTTGCCGATTACCATATTTTATATGAAAGATAAGTAATGAGAAGCACTTGACGCATTATAGCTGCAAGTGCTTCTTTGCTTTCTTCACATCAAAAAGTATTATTATTACCATAGAAATCTAAAGTGAACTAATAAATATAAGTGTGATATAATACTCAATTTTAAATAATAAAAGACAGTGTTATCCTCAATAAGGAAGCCCACTGCCTTTATATTTTTATCAGCCTATTATCTATTATGCTTCAAAAACCTCTACTTTTTCCATTACATCTCCGTTTTTCATCGCTTTAGCCGCTTCAAGTCCAGATGTAACTTGTCCGAAAACTGTATGTACACCGTTTAAATGCGGTTGTGGATCATGGACGATGAAAAATTGACTTCCACCTGTATCTTTACCCGCATGTGCCATTGATAATGCACCTGCTGTATGTTTGTGCGGATTACCTTCTGTTTCACATTTAATTGTGTAGCCAGGACCGCCTGTACCAGTTCCGCTCGGGCACCCTCCTTGACTTACGAAGCCAGGAATAACACGATGGAAATTTAAACCATTATAAAACCCAGAGTTAGCTAATTTCTCGAAGTTAGCAACTGTTCCCGGAGCTTCATTCTCAAATAAATCAAATTCAATTTTGTCTCCGCTTTGCATTAAAAAATAACCTTTTTTAGCCATTATTCAAACATCTCCTTATATGTAAAATCAATCAGTCTTTATAATATCATTATTCTCGTAATAAAGAAAAGCGAGACATGTTATTTGATTAAAAGTTTCATTTTTATGAAATAGAGGGAATAATGAAAATAAATATTGAAACTTCTTCTTTCCTTTCCCCGTCTAACTATTTGTTCCGTCTCGCCATTCCTTTAAAAAGCTTCATTGATTAAATAAAACGTACTATAATAGAAGCGAACAGTTGGTCAGCTTTACCATTTAAGGAGGAAAATATATTGAAAAAACTAATATTACCGTTTATTTTGGCTGCTTTACTTGCATTCCCATCCGTTAGCTTTGCGGATGCAGTTGTCGGCGATACAATTATTACTCTCGGAGAAAATCTAACGCCGAAGCAAAAAGAGGATTTGCTTAGTGAAATGAATGCACCTGAAGGTTCACAGCAAATTACGGTATCTAATCAGGAAGAACATAAATATTTAGGAGATTATATTCCAAAAGCAACAATCGGGACAAAGGCTATTTCTTCATCAGCGATAACAATTGAGAAAAAAGGTTCTGGTCTTGAAGTAAAAACGAATAATATTAACTGGGTTACAGATGAAATGTATTTAAATGCCCTTATGACTGCGGGTGTAAAGGATGCAACAATTTACGTAACAGCCCCTTTTGAAGTATCAGGGACTGCAGCATTAACTGGACTTTTAAAAGCTTATGAAATTACATCTGATAAAGCAATTCCAGAGGAAGTTAAACAAGTAGCAAACGAAGAACTTGTAACGACAGCTAAACTTGGGGATAAAGTCGGAGAAGAAAATGCATCGGCATTAATGGCAAAAATTAAAGATGAAATCGCTCAAAATGGTGTCCCTGAAACAGACGCAGACTTGCGTGCATTAATTGAAAAATGCGCAAAAGATTTGAATATTACATTGACAGAAGAACAGCTTAACAGCTTAATTGACCTTTTCAACAAAATGAAAGATATTAATATCGACTGGAATCAAGTTGGAGATCAGCTTGATAAAGCGAAGGATAAAATTTCAAACTTTCTTAATTCAGAAGAGGGTCAAAGCTTTCTTCAGCAAGTAAAAGAATTTTTCATCGCATTATGGAATGCGATTATTTCATTCTTCACTGGCGGTAAATAGGAATATAAAAAGTGAGCTAATGACTCCAAACCGGAGGCTATTAGCTCACTTTTTTAATTTTATATATAGCTCGACTCTAAAAAATATAAATAACAGGCATTTGCCTGTTATTTATGTTTTTATTTATTTAACAACTTTTGATTTTAACGGAATATCATTTACAATGATATTTTCATAGCTTTCTCTTTTCACAACAAGCTGTGCTTCACCGTCTTCAACGAAAACAACAGCAGGACGCGGGATACGGTTATAGTTATTTGCCATTGAGTATCCGTAAGCACCCGTACAAGAAATAGCTAGTAAATCATTCGGTTTCACGCTAGGCAGCGCAATATCCCAAATAAGCATATCTCCGCTCTCACAGCATTTACCAGCAATAGAAACTTTCTCTTCTTCCTTGTCATTCATACGGTTTGCTAGAGCTGCTTCATATTTTGCTTCATATAATGCAGGACGAATATTATCTGTCATTCCTCCGTCAACTGCAACATATTTACGAACATCCGGAACTTCTTTTTGCGAACCAATGGAATATAAAGTCGTTCCAGCGTCACCGACAAGTGATCTGCCTGGCTCAATCCAGATTTCAGGCATTTCCATATTAAGCTCTTTCACTTGTTTTTGAACAGCTTCTACAATTTTCTCTACATAATATGTCGCTGGAAGTGGTGCATCTTCTTCTGTATAACGGATTCCGAAGCCTCCGCCAAGATTAACAACTTCAGGAACATAAGAGAAACGGTCCTTCCACTCTTTAATTTTCTCAAACACTCTTTCTGCCGCAAGAACGAATCCTTGTGTTTCAAAAATCTGTGAACCGATATGGCAGTGGAAACCTAATAAATGGAATGCTTTTGATGCCAGCACTTTTTCAATTGCACGCTCTACTTGTCCGTTTAAAAGTCCAAATCCGAACTTTGAATCTTCCTGACCAGTTGTAATATAGTCATGTGTATGTGCTTCAATTCCTGGTGTAACACGTAAAAGAACAGGGATCTTTCTTTCACCATCAACATAAAGTTCATCAAGTACGTCAATTTCATAGAAATTATCGACAACGATACAGCCGACTCCATGTTCAAGCGCCATTTTTAATTCTTCACGGCTTTTATTATTTCCGTGTAAGTGCATTTTCTCTGCTGGGAATCCTGCTTTAATTGCTGTATAAAGCTCTCCGCCTGAAACAACATCAAGTGAAAGACCTTCTTCTTTTGCCAGCTGAAACATTGCAATCGAAGAAAAAGCTTTACTCGCATACGCTACCTGAGCTTTGACACCCATGTTTTCAAATGCCTTTTTGAAGCTTCTTGCGCGCTCTTTTATTAGAGCTACATCATATACATAAAGAGGTGTTCCAAATTGTTTTGCCAATTCAGTTGTATCAACCCCGCCAATTTCCAAATGTCCTAATTCATTCTTTTTACTAGTACCATGTAAATGCAATTCGCTAACCCTCTTTCTGAGTAAACTATTCGTCTATTTATTCTTTACTGATGAAAATACTACTATATTTTATGAAAAAAAATCTCTGTTGAACAGAGCTGTTCACCTAATAAAGTGAATTTTCTATCAATGTCTATACGTTATTTTTACTATAATCCAAAAAAAGACAGTTAGAGTAACTCATTAACTGCCTATCATTATCATCGATTCGTGTAAAAAACTATCAGTAAAGTAATCATACAATATCATAAATAGACGCTTGTTTCAACATTTAACTCGGCTGTCTCTTCACATTTTGCGGATGCACGATGCTTGGACGAAGCTTAGCACCTGGTACAGATGTACGAATAATAATTTGCCATAGCGCTTTAGCATTAAATGGAAGAAATGGCCATAAATACGGTGTATTAAGAGATTTTGTTCTAACCAATAAAAGAATAAACAGTGTACAGCCGATAACGAAGCCTTCCACTTTAAATAAGGCGACAAAAAGCAGTAATATGAGCCTTGCAATTTTATTGGCGATACTTAATTCATAGCTTGGTGTTGCAAAAGTACCGATTCCTGCAACGGCAACATATAAAATAACTTCCGGGACGAATAATCCGACATCAATTGCAATTTGCCCAATAAGTGCTGCTGCAATTAAACCCATGGCAGTTGATAACGATGTCGGTGTATGAATAGCGGCCATTCTTAAAAATTCAAGACCAAAATCGGCGAGAAAGATCTGAATGACGATCGGAATATTTTTATGCTCATTTGGTCCAATAAAGGCAATATTTTTCGGTAATAATGATGGTTCCAAGACGAATAAAAACCATAGTGGCAATAGAAACAAAGAAGCCAGAATACCTAAAAACCGTACCCATCTTAAAAATGTTCCTACTGTCGGAGTCTGTCTGTACTCCTCTGCATGCTGAACATGATGGAATACTGTTGTAGGTGTAATAATAACACTCGGTGATGTATCAACAATAATAATGACATGTCCTTCCAATAAATGATTCGCCGCAACATCAGACCTTTCCGTATACCGGACGAGCGGATAAGGATTATATCTTTGTTTTACTAAAAATTCTTCCACCGTTTTATCAGCCATCGTTAAACCGTCTATTTTGATTGCTTGAAGCTCTTTTTTTATCTTTTCAACTAAATTAGGGTTTGCTACATTCTCTATATATGCAATACAAATATCAGTTTTTGAACGCTCCCCTACTTTCATCATTTCATAACGAAGACGTTCATCCCTGATTCTTCTTCTGATTAATGCAGTATTAACGATAATATTTTCAACCATTCCATCTCTGGAGCCCCGGACAAGCTTTTCTGTATCTGGCTCTTCAGGCTGTCTTCCCGGGTAACTTCTTACATCCACAACAAGTGCATAACCCATTCCCTCAATGAGAAATACGATTAACCCTGACAGTACCTGGTCAACAACCTCGTCCAATGTTTTTACTTTTGCAACAGACTGGTTTGGAATTCTATTTTCAAAAACTTCCTCTAAATTACCGTTTTCATCAACATTATCATTTATTTCCTGCAGCTGTTCCAAAATTTCTGTAATATACGCAGTATCACATAATCCGTTCACATAATAAAGATTTACCTTTTTATCAAGAACAGAGAATTTCCTAATACCGAGATCAAAGCTTTTATTCAGTCCGACATTTTTTTGGAAATAATGTTCTATTTCGCTCAGACTTGAAGGTATCGGCCTTTTCTCTTTTGTACTTTCAGCCATTATATCCGCTCCTTTCCAAAATTATTTCAACTGCATTCAATGTAACTGGACAACCTCTTTTCACACTGTCTTTACGAGCCATTTTTCCAACATCCCCAATACCTACTACTACCGGGATATCGAGCTCATCGAGGCAATAAACGGTATCGCCATTTATTCTGCCAACTTCTATATCGCTTATTCCATATTTATCTACCCCGTACTCTGTCAGTGTCCCGTAACGGTCCACACTGACATCCACCTTTGTCCATTCTTTTAAATTTGATTTAGATGCTACAGCAATAGCACCGAGAACTTCTATATTTTCATTAACCGCCACATACTTCAGCGCTGTTTCACCTGCACCTTCTCCAGCAAAGCCGCAATCATCAAACATGACAAAGACAGGATCATGAGGAGTTTGTAAAATAAGCTCTACTATTTGCTGCCCGCTTAAAGCTGTAGGATTTCCCTGTGACCTTGAAATAACTCGTCCGCCTACCCTCTTTGCTGTATATTCAATTGCTCTTGCAGCATACTCATCTCCATCTGTTACTAATATGACCCTTCTTTTTGCCTTCATACACATTATCCTTTCGGCTTAAAAATTAAAGCAATGAGAAACGCAAACAAAATTGCAGCTGAAATCCCTGCAGAAGTTAATTCAAATATCCCCATGCCAATTCCTATAAAACCGTGCTCCTTTGCTTGGGCCATAGCCCCGTGCAGTAACGAATGTCCAAAACTTGTAATTGGTACGGTTGCACCAGCCCCGGCAAATTCAATTAATTTATCATAAAGTCCGAAACCGTCCAAAACTGCCCCGCTAACAACAAATGTACTCATCACATGTGCGGGTGTTAATCCAAAAATATCAAGCAGCAGCTGACCGATTACACAAATGGCACCGCCGACTAGAAAAGCCCATATGAATTCCATCAGCCCTCACTCTCCTTATCTGCACGTTCAAATACTACTCCGTGAGCAATTGTTGGAATGGATTCTTTTTGCTGAATCATTGTCGGGCTTAATAATGCCCCTGTTGCAACAACGAACACACGGTTTAAATTTCCTTCATTTAATTCATTAAAAATATGACTGTATGTGACGACAGCTGAGCAAGCACATCCGCTTCCACCGGCAAACACATTCTGGTCCGGTCTATATACCATAAGGCCGCAATCATTATGCTTGTTATAAATATCAATACCTTCTTCTTTCAGCATTTCTTTTAAAATCGGACTTCCTACACCTGATAAATCTCCAGTTAAAAACATATCATAGTCATCCGGCGTCCTATTCAAATCTTTTAAATGCTGTTCAATTGTTGCCGCTGCTGCAGGTGCCATCGCCGAGCCCATATCAAATGGATTCGTAATTCCTAAATCAGCAACAGCACCAATCGTTGCTGATGTAATTCTTATATTGCTTATTTCTTTACTAATAAGAACAGCTCCGGCACCGGTTACTGTAGATGTTGCTGTATCAGGCTTCTGTCCTCCATATTCAGTCGGATAACGAAATTGCCGTTCTGCTGTTGCATTATGGCTACTCGTCGCTGCGATAACCTTATTTGCAAATCCACCATCAATTAACGCAGATCCTACCGCCACTGTCTCCATTGATGTGGAACAAGCCCCAAATAAACATAAAAATGGAATCTGTAAGTGTCTTGCAACATAATTCGCTGTCACATTTTGATTTAAAAGATCACCGCTTAAAAATAAATCAATTTGATCAAGTGTTGTATTCCCTTTTGTCAAGCATTGTTCCACTGCCTGCTCCATCAATCTTCTCTCCGCTAATTCCCAGCTGTCCTCTCCGCAACGCAAATCCTGATGGGATGTATCATACATTTTCCCTAAAGGACCTTCTGCCTCTTTAGGACCGACAGCAGTTCCACTTGAATGAACGAATAAGGGATTTTCAAAAACCCATGTTTGTTTTCCATTTAATCTCAACTAAATCACCGCCTCATTAAAATGCTAACCCATAAAAATAACGAATCATACCGACGATATATGCGGCAACTACTCCAAACACAATGACACTTCCTGCAAGCTTAAACATATTTGTCGCAACTCCCAGCACAATACCTTCACTTCGATGTTCCATCGCTGCACTTGTCATCGAATTGGCAAACCCTGTTACCGGGACCGCTGAACCCGCACCAGCGAATTGACCAAGTCTGTCATAAATACCAAAACCTGTTAAAAGGGCTGAAATTAAAACTAATGTGGCAACAGTCGGGTTACCTGCTGTCTTTTCATTGAAATCAAAAAAGGTAATATACATATTTTGGATCAATTGTCCAAATGTACAAATAAGACCGCCAATAACAAATGCTTTTATACAGTTTAAGACATACGGCGGTTTTGGCTGGAATTGTTTAATCTGATTTTGATAATCATCTTTTATTTTTTTTGCTGCCATCGTCTATCCCTCCGCTACTGATTAATAAAGTACACCCAGTGAAATAGTGAGCCGAAAATCTTCCCAAATACAATTGCCATTAGCAGCAGAATAATTTTATCTCCAAACCCAATTCGTTTTGCTAATATTGGTAAAACATTTAACACTTCCGTTAAACCTGCTGCTAACATTCCTACATAAGCACCGCTTAATAAACCTATCGGAATGAGCCAAATACCTGATTGAAAGAAAACAATCTCTCTTAAACTGAGCCATCCTGAAACAACGGCACCGAGAACAATGCCCCATTCATACAGGTAAATAAGCTGAAATGTTTTTGTTAATTGTGTAAGCCTTGGAATGATTCCAAGTACAGTTAAAAAGGCAACAAAGCCTGAACCAACTGTTAATCCCCCTGCAAAACCGATAAAAATGATAATCAGTATTTTAATCGTCATCAATTTTCTTCATACTCTCTTCATTCTCATTCATTGCAACATAGTGGTCTAAATCCATTTGATAATTAAACATTTCAACTTCTAAAGGACTTGGCTCTTCATTAAATCTTTTCTTAAATAAATGATTGAAAAATAAAATCATCCCGAGGCCAAGACCAATTGAATATGGAATTTGCAAAAGAAGCGGCTGTTCATTCGCTTCACCTGTTATCATTTTGTAAATACGTGTATGGACCTGCTGCATACTAACATCTTCATGAAAGTTCATAATCGCAAGTCCCGATCCAACGAATAACAGCAGCCAAACAATCCCGAATAGGAACGGTGAAATTTTTTTCTTTTCATAAACAACTTCGATAATAGTTTGTGACGGGCCGATCGTCTGAACATTTATTTCTTCATCCAATTTATGTATTTCATTAACGACAGCCATTACATCGAGAACGACGATATTTTTATCGCTTGAATTCACATGACGGACAATTATTTTCTTTACATGTTCGGCCCATTCCCGATTACCGACGACCTGTGCAATCTTTCCGATTGTTATAACTTCATTAGGACTAGCTTGAATTCGATGACGAAGCCTAAGATATAATGTCTTTTCCACCAAATCACTTCCTAAAGATTTGTCTGTATATGTAGTATGCATTGTCCAAATTTTAATCATGCAATTTTTTGTGAAGTCCAGTAATTACCACTGTTACAAAACAAAAAACACAATCTCTTCATTACGAAGAAATTGTGTTTTTTGTTTTATCTAACTTTAGCGCCTAGCCCCTCGAGGTCATAAGCTGCTCCGGAATTGAAGGTAAAGAACGACCTTCTATTCCAGATCCTCTTATGCTTGTCGGGGCTGTTCGAGGCGTCTCCGTTTTTACTGGTCCATTCGGTCTTTCATTTGCTGTAGGATTTTTTTCTCAAGCCGTGATACTTGCACTTGGGAAATTCCTAACCTTTCAGCAACTTCCGATTGTGTCTGATCTTTATAATACCTTAGATAAACGATTAAACGCTCACGTTCATCCAAGTCACGGATAGCATCTTTTAAAACCATCTTGTCGAACCACTTTGTTTCGGTATTATCGGCAATTTGATCTAACAGTGTAATTGGATCACCGTCATTTTCATAAACTGTTTCATGGATGGAAGAAGGTGCTCTGACAGCTTCTTGGGCAAGTACAACATCTTCCGGAGAAATCTCTAAATAATTAGCTATTTCTACGACAGTTGGCACTTTTCCTAAAGATTTAGACAGCTCGTCACGCGCCCGCCGGATTTTATTCCCTAATTCTTTTAAAGAACGGCTCACTTTTACTGTTCCATCATCCCGAATAAAACGTTGAATTTCACCGATAATCATTGGTACAGCATACGTAGAAAATTTCACATCGTATGATAAATCAAACTTATCTACTGATTTTAATAAACCAATACTTCCTATTTGGAACAAGTCATCCGGTTCATAGCCGCGATTTAAAAACCGCTGAACGACAGACCAGACGAGACGCATATTCTTCTGGATGATTAAATCTCTAGCCTCTTGTTCTCCTTGCTGGCTGCGCTTAATAAGCTCTTTTACTTCATGGTCTTTTAACTGTACGTTTGCGTTCTCTTTTTTGACCTCCACATCCATAACAAATCACCCTTAATTGCATAAAGCTTTACTTTTTGATAAGTGCTTCACTAACGTAATCGCCGTTCCTTTTTCTTCATTAGATTCTATCTTAATTTCATCCATGAAGTTTTCCATAATCGTAAAACCCATACCTGATCTTTCAAGCTCAGGCTTTGTCGTATACAACGGCTGTCTCGCTTCCTCAATATCAGTAATCCCAATCCCTTCATCGCGGATCGTTAATTTCACAATGCTGTCTTCTAAAATAACGGATATATATACGATACCGTCAGGACTATTATCATATCCGTGAATAATAGCATTTGTCACAGCTTCTGAAACGACTGTTTTAATTTCCGTCAGTTCATTCATTGTCGGATCTAATTGCGCAATGAATGCAGCAACTGTCACCCTTGCAAATGATTCATTTTGACTAAGTGCTGAAAATTGGAGGTTCATCTCATTTCTCATGATGCCACCCCCAAACTTTGCAGTGCACGATGCTCTGTCTCTTCCAGTCTGATAATTTTAAATAAACCTGACATATCAAATAACCGTTTCACAGCAGGTGATATAGCACAGACGACCATTTCACCATTCAGTGCTTTAATCTGCTTATATCTTCCTAAAATAACCCCTAAACCGGAGCTGTCCATAAATAATAAACTTTCCAAATTTAAAACAATATGTTTAATTTCACTACCCGCTAATAGAGTATTTACTTTTTCTCTTAACTGCTCTGCTGCATGATGATCAAGTTCACCAGAAAGTCGGATGCATAGTACCGTTTCTTTTACATCAAATTCAATCGCTAGACTCAAAGTTTATCCCTCCCTAAAAATGTGGATAATGAGTCATTCGCTTCTTGAAAATACATTTCCTGCTCTATGACAAAACTAGTGTCATTTCGGCAACATTAGCTAGATTTAGTAGCATCTCCTAAAACCCGCTTAAATAAATTCCACCAGCTTGCTTCCTCAACATCTTTTTCAGCAACAATTGGGCTTCTTACAATAACTTTCTCATTTTTCTTTAAAATGAGTGTACCGAGTTCATCACCTTTTTTAACCGGTGCTTTAATTTTCTTCTTCATAACAACTTCCTGCGTTATATCATCAATGCCCGCACCTTTTTTCGTTAAAATAGATATTGGCTCTGAAGTGAGTAAATTCGCATGTTTCTTTTCACCTTTACTTACTTCCACCTTTGTAATTTTATGATTTCTTTCAAATAAAGGATGTGTCTCATACTGGCTGAAAGCATAATCCAGCATTTTTGTTATTTGTGCATTCCGCTCCTTCGGTGTATTTGCACCGAAAACAACAGCAATGACACGCATATCCCCTTTTTTTGCCGTTGCAGAAAGACAGTATTTCGCTTCATTCGTAAATCCTGTTTTAATACCATCTACTCCCGGATAAAATTTCACAAGCCGGTTCGTATTCACAAGCCAGAATTTCTTATCTGTATTCTCCCTTAAATAATCTTCATACACACTTGTGAATTTTGTAATTCCGTCATATTTCAAAAGTTCTTTTGACATCATCGCCATATCATGTGCTGTACTGTAATGTCCTTCTTCTGGCAATCCTGTCGGGTTTTTGAATTGTGTATTTTTTAATCCTAATTCTTCTGCCTTTGTATTCATTCGTTTTACAAACTGTTCAACAGACCCTGAAATTTTTTCAGCCATTGCAACAGATGCATCATTTCCTGATGCAATTGCAATTCCTTTTAACATTTCCTCTACAGTCATTTCCTCACCGGGCTCTAAAAATATTTGCGAGCCCCCCATCGAAGCAGCATATTCACTAGTACGCACCTTTTCATCCATTTTTATATGACCTTTATCAAGCTCCTCCATAATAAGAAGCATTGTCATAATTTTTGTCATACTTGCTGGAGGCAGCTTTTCATCACTATTTTTTTCGTATAAAATGCTTCCAGTATCACGTTCGATGAGAATCGCTGATTTAGCCTGATCCGCTAACTTTACAGTCGATTCTTGAGCATAAGCCGATGGTGTTATAGTAAAAATTAAAGCGAATATCGTTAAACATGAAAGAAGTCGTTTCATCTTTCACCCTCCATTCTTTATACAAATCCATTTTTTCCAATGAGAGGAATAATATACTAGGAATAGAGTGAAATATTTATAAAATTTTCATGAACCTGTTTTGCCCATAAAAAAACTTGCCGTCTAAATAACGGCAAGTCTTTTTTATACGTTAGAGTAAATTAGCGGCGGTGCCTGAATATGGGTACCTGAAATTTTGATGCTTTCATACAGTTTCTTTTTCACATCTTCTACATTTTCCCTATTACTGTGAATTGTCACTAATGTGTCTCCCTGTTCGACTCGATCCCCGACTTTTTTATGCAGTTCGATTCCGACGGAAAGATCGATTTTAGATTCCTTCGTTTCTCTTCCAGCACCTAAAATCATAGCGGCCGTACCTATCTCATTCGCAATAATTTCCGAAATATAGCCGGATTCCTTCGCTTCTAATTTTATCTTATATTCAGCCTGAGGAAGCTTTTCTACTTGATCAACAACTGCAGGATCACCGCCCTGCGCTTGTAAAAACGCTTTCATTGTTTCTATTGCTTTTCCGCTTTCTATAGCATCTGTAAGCATTTTCCTTGCTTCCTCAAATGAAGATGCCTTATTTGCCAAATAGACCATATGGCTTCCAAGTGTTAAACAAAGCTCTTCTAAATCTTTTGGTCCTTCTCCTCTTAAAGTAGCGATCGCTTCTCTTACTTCCAGTGCATTCCCTATTGCATATCCTAACGGCTGGCTCATATCAGATATAATAGCAACCGCTTTTTTCCCTACAGTATTTCCGATATTAACCATCGTACGGGCGAGCTCTTTTGCATCATCTATATCTTTCATAAAAGCTCCTGCACCCGTTTTTACATCTAAGACGATTGCATCTGCACCTGCAGCAATTTTCTTGCTCATAACAGAGCTTGCAATAAGCGGAATACTGTTAACTGTTGCCGTTACATCCCGAAGAGCATATAATTTTTTATCAGCTGGTGTTAAATTCCCGCTCTGTCCAACGATAGCAATTTTATTTTCATTTACTAATTTAATGAACTCCTCATTGCTAAGCTCCATATGGAATCCGGGAACAGCTTCTAATTTATCAATTGTTCCTCCTGTATGGCCAAGCCCCCGCCCAGACATTTTTGCAACTGGGACACCAACCGCAGCAACTAGCGGACCAAGAACTAACGTCGTAGTATCACCGACTCCGCCTGTACTGTGTTTATCGACTTTTATTCCCTCAATTCCGCTTAAATCAATTGTGTCACCGGATTGAATCATTGCCATCGTCAGTTCCGCACATTCCTGTTCCGACATTCCTTGGAAGAATACTGCCATTAGAAGTGCGCTCATTTGATAGTCAGGGATGCTTTCATCTGTATAACCCTTAATAATAAATTGGATTTCTTCCTTCGTTAATTGCCTTCCATCCCTTTTCTTTTCAATTAAATCAACCATCCTCATTATAGTGACACCTCACTTAGTATGTATTTTTTCAACAGTTCTCTTTACTAAATTCAGAAAGTTCTCCCTTACCTTTTCCGTCGTTTCTATTACTTCATCATGTGATAACGGCTGATCAAGAATACCAGCTGCCATATTCGAAATACAAGAAATACCTAACACTTTTATATTAGAGTGGCGCGCAACAATCACTTCAGGAACAGAGGACATTCCAACAGCATCGCCGCCTAAAATACGGAGCGCCCGAATTTCAGCAGGTGTTTCATATGTTGGACCTGTATTTGCCACATAGACACCTTCCTGTATATTTATATCTAGTTCCGCACTTGCCTCTTTTGCAATTTTACGAAGCTCTTTATTATACGCTTCTGATAAATCTGGAAAACGCACACCTAATTTTGCATCATTCGGGCCAATTAAAGGATTTGTTCCCATATTATTGATATGATCTGTTATAATCATTAAATCTCCAGGCTCAAATGATTCGTTGATCCCGCCGGCAGCATTCGTGACGATAAGTATTTCAACACCCAATTCCTTCATTACCCTTACTGGAAAAGTAACCTTTTCCATACTGTATCCTTCATAGAAATGGAATCTCCCCTGCATTGCAACGACATCTGCTCCCATCAGTTTCCCGAATACAAGCTGCCCAGCATGTCCTTCCACAGTGGAAACTGGAAAGTTTGGAATTTGATCATACGGGACTTTCACATCATTTTCAATTTCATCAGCTAAAACACCTAAGCCCGATCCTAATATTAAACCGATTTTCGGTATTATTTTATATTTAGAAAGCAGATAGGATACTGTTTCCTGTATCATTTTATTTCCCCCTTGTTATATCAGCTAAAAAGCTCTCCCCGTATTTCGGTAAATCAACGTTAAAATTATCTGCAATTGTTGCCCCTACATCAGCAAATGTTTCCCTGATCGGAAGCTCCCCTGTCTCTTTCATACTAGGACTGTAAACGAGGAGAGGAACATATTCACGCGTGTGGTCTGTGCCTTGATGAACCGGATCATTCCCATGGTCAGCCGTAATGATTAACAGATCATCTTCTTTCAGATTTTCCAATACTTCTGTAAGACGCTCATCAAATTCCTCAAGTGCTTTCCCGTATCCTTTCGGGTCGCGGCGATGACCGAAAAGTGCGTCGAAATCAACTAGATTTAAAAAGCTCAGCCCTGTGAAATCCATTTCCACCGCGTCGTTCAGCTTATCCATTCCGTCCAGATTTGACTTCGTTCTAAGTGATTTTGTAATTCCTTCCCCGTCAAAAATATCGGAAATTTTACCGATAGAAACAACATCGAGACCATTGTCTTTCAGTTCGTTCATCACGGTTCTGTCAAATGGCTTTAACGCATAATCATGACGATTCGCTGTTCGTGTAAAATTGCCTGGTTCCCCAATAAAAGGACGGGCGATAATTCTTCCAACCATGTATTTTTCATCAAGCGTTAATTCACGGGCAATTTCACAAATCTTATAAAGCTCCTCGAGTGGAACGATATCCTCATGTGCGGCAATTTGCAGAACAGAATCAGCAGAAGTGTAGACGATTAATGCACCAGTATTCATATGCTCTTCTCCAAGTTCTACAAGTATCTCTGTCCCCGAAGCCGGCTTATTGCCGATAATTTTTCTCCCTGTTTTACTTTCCAGTTCATCAATTAATTCCTTTGGAAAACCATCTGGAAATACTCTAAACGGCTTTTCAATCCACATACCCATCATTTCCCAGTGACCAGTCATCGTATCTTTTCCATTGGAAGCTTCTTTCATTTTCGTATAAAACGCAAGGGGATTTTCCTGTATAGGAATACCTTTAATTTCACGGATGTTACTTAGTCCAAGCTTTGCAAGATTCGGCATATGAAGCCCATTCATATGCTCCGCAATATGTCCAAGCGTATCGGCACCTTCGTCATTGAATTTACTGGCATCAGGCGCTTCCCCGATTCCTACTGAATCCATTACGACAAGAAAAATTCGTTTATATGTATAGTTTGACATAGTATCCTCACTTTCTCTTTTGTCTACAAAAGAAGACGGTACTTGTATTTGCTGATTCGATATTTCCTTACACCGCCTCATCATATTATTATCACTATTTTACCAAACATTTATCATTTCCACTCATTATGTTTACCCTTTATGATCACAAAAAAGCCTCTTATAATGGAAGAGACTTTCTTTATGCTCTGGGGTGAAATTGCTTATAAACATCTTTTAGACGTGTTTTCGTTACATGTGTATAAATTTGCGTCGTCGAAATATCAGCATGTCCAAGCATTTCTTGTACAGCTCGTAAATCAGCGCCATTTTCAAGCAAATGGGTTGCAAATGAATGACGGAGAGTATGAGGTGTTAATTCTTTTTTTATATTTGCCTGAATAGTGATTTTTTTAAGATTTTTCCAAAATCCTTGTCTGGAAATGCGCTTGCCGTGATGATTTAAAAAAAGTGCATCTGTCGGATGCTTCGCACTTAATAAATGGACTCTTCCTCTTTCAATATACGATGTAATTGCCTCTGTTGCTGCCCTTCCAATTGGAACAATTCTCTCTTTATTTCCCTTGCCGTAGCAGCGGATAAACCCCATCGTTAAATGAACATCCGCTAAATTCAGCTGAATCATCTCACTGACACGGATACCTGTCGCATATAAAAGCTCCAGCATCGCCTTATCACGGTATCCGAAAGGCGAAGTGAGTAGCGGTGTATCAAGCAGCTTTTCCACTTCTTCAAGCGATAATATTTTCGGTAAGCTCCGCTCAATTTGCGGTGACTCAATCTGCACAGACGGATCACTGCCGGCAGCTTTTTCCCTTAATAAGAACTGATGGAATGATCGAATAGATGCCGTATGCCTTGCAATTGTTTTGCTAGATTTATTACTGTCTTTCAATTTTTTCAAAAACTGAATAATATGAAGACGTGAAACCTCATTAAATGAACCTATATTCTCTTCTTCGCTTAAAAACTGGTAATAGCTTTTTAAATCCCGTTCATAGGAAACAATTGTATTGCTGGATAATCCTCGTTCAACGACTAAATAATGAATAAAATCCTTTATTTGATCTCTCAATTCTCACTACTCCCCATTAACATAAAAGAAAAAAAGCCTGTTCATCCAATTTTCTCTTTCAGTGCTAACCATATTTGTTACTTTTAATGCAGCACCTTCCGGCTCATCATAACGTCTCATCTCTTGATATTCCAAGTTTACCCACATGATAGCATAATAGAATAAAATCGTAAATCCCGTAAACAGCATAAATACTTTTAATGTGTTGGCAATCGTTTTAATAAAAATCATTAAGTTTTCCTCCATATCTTCCTTCTTATTAGAAGATATGCCGAAAAGGACAAACTTTATACATAAAAACAAAAACCTTTTCTATTGAAAAAGAAAAGGCTCATTCTTCATCTATTATTTTTTCATTTTCTTTACAATTTTCACAAATACCATGGAATATGAGACGGTGATACTTAATTTCAAAATTCCAATCCTGTTCTACTTTTTGTTCAACATCCTTTAAAAGATCTTCCAGAATTTCCGAAACAGCTCCACATTCAATACATACGAGATGGTGATGAAAATGTGCAGCACCTTCTTTTCTTAAGTCATACCTGGAAACACCGTCACCAAAGTTTATTTTATCAACAATTTTCAACTCAGTTAATAGTTCCAATGTTCGATAAACGGTTGCTAATCCAATTTCAGGTGATTTTTCTTTAACGAGGAGGTATACATCTTCAGCGCTTAAATGATCCTCTTCATTCTCAAGTAACACCCGAACCGTCGCTTCCCTCTGCGGTGTTAATTTATAGCTCGCCGAATGCAGCTGTTTTTTTATTCGTTCCACGCGATTTTCCATTGTAAACTTCCTCCCTCGCCACGTTACACGTTTATTATAACAAAGATGAGGAAAGTGTCCAACTAAAATCATTCCAATTAAAGAAAAGTAATGATTATCTTATAAGAATCATTATTATTTAGTAACAACTTCTACTAATGATTTCATTAACATTGGTGATGCATACGCCTCAAATAATGAAGCAATAACTGTAAAGAGTGAAATACTAACTAAGACAACAACATATTTCATAAACATGGAGAATGGTGATTCCATCATTAATGTCTTTTTCATATACAACTGTTTAACCATTTTCAGTGAAAAAGAAATGGCGACAGCACACATAACGATGAATGCCGGAATAAGCAATATATTTTGCGGCAGGACGGTAACAAAAGAAAGCAGAAACCCTTTCCAACCAAGCTGATTAACGAGAAAGCCCACTGTGAAACCAACGACCATTCCTTTTATAAAAAGCATAACTAATATAACCGGCAGTCCGATAATCGATATTCCGAGCACCCACATTAAACCCAAATACTTCATATTATGAAAAAAGCTCTGTTTAAACATATCGATTGAGCTTGCAATTTTACCTTCAGATACTTGTCCAAAGAAACGGCTTAAATAATAATACAAATCTTCCTTTTGATTTATATTCATGCTGTTGACGATAATTGCTCCGAAAATAACACCCATTAAAAAAAGGACAAATACAAATAAATAGATCGATGACTGGTCTTTTATATGTTGCTTAATAATCGTTTGCAGCTGCTGTTTTTTTCGCATCGTTTTATCCTCCCGTACATCAATTACTAGATTATATGGGAGAATTAAAAAACTATGACTATTTTAAACACCTGTTACTTTTCCATATATTCCGCCACCGCCGGCCTTTACCTGAAGCTTTCCTTCTCTTGCAGCAATAATATAGGACACAAGTTTTTCAGGAATAATTTCTGCTAATTCATTTTCTGCTGCTTCATGTATAATATTCATTTCTGTTTGAAAGACTGCTTTTAATTTTAACAATGTTTTCGGACCTAAACCAGGTATAAATTGCAATGGCACCTGATGAATATAAGGAGGTCTCTCTCTATCATCATTCGATTCTGACGCCAGTTCTTTTAAACGGTTGCTTACACCTTTTGTAAATCTTCTGCTGCCGCATTTCTCACATACCGGTTCTCCAGCTTTTTTCTGTTCGCCGCATTTTTCACACGTCGTTATATAATACTTCCCTAAAAATGGATTCAATCCGTAGTTAGCTACTATTTTACGTCCTTTTTCTTCTCTTAATGCAAGCTTCAATTCAGCAAATGTAGGTGCTTCCAGACAAATTTTCTGATATTCTCTCCCGATTTTAGGAAGAGAATGAGCATCTGAATTTGTAATATACGTGTATTCGTGAAGCTCTGCGATTTCATCAGCCATACTCGTATCAGAACTAAGTCCAAGCTCAACCGCATCTATTAATGAAGGATCAAATACTTCCTTTAAAGAAAAATCAACTCCGCTGCCATATAAACTTTTATGCGGTGTGAAAATATGCGCCGGAATAAAAAGTCCATCAAGTTCCTTCACTTTCTCCTGAAGCACACGACCATTTTCATATATTCTTTGGGAACTTAATGTTATATTTGTCACACGGCTCCTGAGCCATTCGGAAAACTGAATCATTTTTTCAATTGTCGGCATAAATACGAGCACATGGATCGGCCCTTTACAAAACTCATCATATATTTCAAGCTCTGTTCCAAGTATTAATATGGTTTCCTTAAACTGTATACCGCCCTCGCCGAGTTCCTTGCACTCCCCGCTCTCTATTCTTTCTCTCAAGTCTTGGAGCACTTCGGGTACATGACAGTCGATAACACCGACAATATCAATTCCTTTATGTTCACTTGCCTCTATTAATATATTCTCAAGTGTTAATGTTTTTGAGGCGGTAATTTTAACTGGTTTTCCACTTTTTGTTCTGCCGATATGAATATGTAAATCCGCAAAATAATCATTCATATTATTTATGAAGCGCTTGTTGAAGCTGCAAATATTGAACAGCATACACTGTTTTTGCATCATATATCCGCTCATCTTCCACCATTGCCTGCGCTTCTTCCAATGTCACCTCCAGTACATCTAAAAACTCATCTTCATCTAGCTCTGCCGCAACCGTTGATTTTGTCAGCCCTTTAGCAAGGAATAAATGGACAAGTTCATCTGCAAAACCAGGGGATGTATAAAAGGAAACAATCTTCTCCAGCTTTTCACATGTATACCCTGTTTCTTCTTCTAACTCCCGCTTTGCAGTTGATTCAGGGCTTTCCCCTTTTTCTAGTTTACCCGCCGGAATCTCAACTAATGCTCTTTCTAACGCTTTTCTATATTGTTCAACCATAAGCAGCTTATTATCATCTGTTAAAGCAATAACAGCAACAGCGCCCGGATGTTTAATAATCTCTCTCGTCCCCGTCTTACCATTCGGCAGCTCCACTTCTTCTAAATAAAGAGCGATAACTCTTCCTTTAAATATTTCTTTCGAAGTTAACGTTTTTTCTATTAAGTGATCCATTTTCATCCGCTCCTCGTTCTATCATATTTTTCCCTTCATATATTTTATCATATCTTTTCAAGGAGGCATTATTTGTGATGAAGGTTTTCTTTTATACGAACCGCTTAGTTCTCATCGGAAAAAAGAATGAAATCCACAAGAAATTAAAAGAATTTGAGCATGTCTCTACTAGTATGAAACAATTAATGAAAAAGAAATAAATAATACATGTAAATGATAACAATATTCCTGGTTCTTAACTTGAATTTATTATAAAACCGGGTTGATTTTTGGCTCATCCATTTGCAAGCTCTGCTTGCAAATGCTTTTCAGCTTTAGCTGAAAAGTGCTCAAATTTCTCAAAAGGGGAAGAAAAGCTCGCTTTTCTCTCTCCCTTTTGGGAAATTTGAGCGAGATGAGCCAAAAATCGTGCATTATACTAGTTTTAATATGTATTCTATAAAGTCTTCGATCCATACTTCTTTTTCACATTTTGCTATAATGATTTTAAATGACTTAAAATCAGGAGAGTGAAATATGAGAAAAAGACAATTAGGACCGTCTGATTTATTTGTGAGTGAAATCGGTCTTGGATGTATGTCACTTGGAACAGAAGAAAAACAGGCATTGTCATTAGTAGATGAAGCGATTGATCTTGGTATAAACTATCTTGATACAGCTGATTTATATAATTTTGGTTTAAATGAAGAATTTGTCGGTAAAGCGATTAAACAACGCAGGAAAGATATTATTGTAGCAACAAAAGGCGGAAACCGCTGGAATGAAGGAGAAGAAGGCTGGCATTGGGATCCATCTAAAGCATACATAAAAGAAGCTGTAAAAAAGAGTTTGAAAAGACTTAATACAGATTATATTGATCTATATCAATTACATGGCGGGACAATTAGCGATAACATCGATGAAACGATTGAAGCGTTTGAGGAATTAAAGAAGGAAGGAGTTATCCGCTATTACGGAATCTCTTCTATCCGTCCTAATGTTATTAAACAATATTTAGAAAAATCATCCATCATTTCAATCATGATGCAATACAGCCTTCTCGACCGCCGTCCCGAGGAATGGTTTTCCCTTATTAAGGAGCATAATGTCAGCATTATCGCCCGCGGACCGCTTGCAAAAGGTTTATTAACAGAAAAAACTTTTATAAAAGAAGAAGGCAAAGGCTATCTTTCTTACACTGCCTCAGAAATTGAAGCGGTACGAAAAGAAATAAAAGCTTGCGCCCCATCGCGCTCATTTACTGAAACAGCTGTCCAATACTGCCTGCACAATGACATAGTAGCAGCTGTCATACCAGGAGCCAGCAAAATCTCACAATTGAAAGAAAACTGCAGCGCAGCAGGTTCGAACCGACTTACTGAAGAGATTTATACAAAACTTCAGCAAGCAACAAAGCAAGATATTTATGAACAGCATAGATAATAAACCATCCTGTAATGCTTGTAGATAAATACTAAAAATTGTTTACTGAAAGGCCCCTTAATAGAAATCTTCTGATCTTGCTGAATTTCTATAAGGAGCCTCCTCTTTATTTATACTCTTTCCAGTTTAAAGAACTCTCATCTAAAAGTTCTTCAAAGCTCTTATTTTTTTCTTTTTCTTTTCTCTCTTTTATTTTCTCCTGCCTCAATGCTTCTTCTTTTTCTTCCTGCTGCTTCGTTAAATTACTTTTCACCGCTTTTAACTGTTTTAATAAATCTGACTCTAAATGATCTTCCAGCTGTACTGTTGAATCATCTTTTTTCTTCTTTGGATGCTTCATATTACTATCCCCCAACATCTTTTTTTAGATTATAACCTTAGATTAGGAAGGAATAAAAGCTTTTCGCTTTATTAAATAACTCTTAGTTTAATATATCGATATATGCTTTAATTTATTAGGGTTGAGCATATTATAGATCATATTGATTTGGCTATTATGAATCTGAAAAGAAAGGACGGATAAAATCTCTTCCTTCTTATGGATAATGATCGCAGGCTCGCCATTGACATTTGCTTTTATCATTTTTATTTCTTTATCCATTTGCGCATACTTGCTGAAAAGACCTTGAATGAGTCTGCAAATTTTCTCTCCTGTTTCAATCGGCCGGATAGCAGCCTTAATAATTCCTCCTCCGTCTGCATAATAAACCGCTTCTGATGAGAGTAATTTCAGTACAGTATCAAAATCCCCATCATTTAAAGACTTCATAAAGGAGTCTACAATTCGATTTTGTTCTTTTATTTCTATTAGTTCAACACCTGATTGATCCTGTCTAATCTTTTGTTTAGCACGACTGTATATTTTACGGCAAGCCGCATTCTCTTTACCAATTATTTCAGCTATTGCCGCATATTCCATTGCGATTGCTTCCCTTAATATAAACACAATCCTTTCAGTTAAACTTAATTGCTCTAATATATACATATAAGCTATAGATATATTTTCTTTTGAAATAAGCTGATGCAAAGGATCATCATCTTGTAATAAAATTGGTTCCGGAAGCCATGTACCGGTATATGTCTCACGTTTATAGCGTGCTGATTTCAATAAATCAATACTTCTATGTGTAACCATCGTACATAATAAAGACTTTATATTTTTATGATGTACTTCCATATTCATTAATTTTAGATAAACATCATGTACGATGTCTTCTGAATCTGATACATTTCCTAAAAGCTGATAAGACAAATTAAATAATAAACCTTTATATTGTGTATACAAGCTCTCTAATTGCAATTTTTCCACAAGCATCCTACCTCCGAATAATACTTGCCAAATCCCATGTAAGCTGCCGGATCTTCCCTCCGAGTCTCCCTGTAATAAAGAAATTCAATCCAAATGGCTTCATCCAAACAATTCCCTTTTCATTTCCTAAACTAATACAGTAAAAATCAAAATGGTGTTTATGGGATAATTTCTGTTTCCCTTTTAAATCCTGCTTCATTATTTTACTTAATCTTCCTGCCTGATCAATCGCTTCTTTACATGTCATTCCAGCAGTTTCTCCAGTTTTCGGATCACGTATTAAAGCATTGTCACCTAAAGCGTAAATATTGCTTTCACCTTCTATTTGATAAAATGAATTAACAGTTACACTTCCTTTGCAATCTGTCTTAAATCCAAGCTTACGAATAAGCGGATTAGGAATCATTCCGTTTGTCCAAATACATATATCAGCGGGAATAGCCGAATGATTTCTAAACTCTATCCGTTCATTCGCATAGCGCTCAACACGTTTCCCCTGCTCCCCTCTTATACCTAGCTTCCCAAGCTGCTTTTCAACTTTTTTTGCAAAGCTTTCCGGCAGCAGTGGTAAAAGTCTCTCTTCTGAATTTATGAGAACAATATTATGAACAAAACCGGTCTCTTTTCTTAGCCAGTCTGCAATAGATGCCGCAGTTTCAATACCTGTAATTCCCGCGCCGACTATACTAATATTCAACAGTCTTTTACCGCTCTGTTCATTTAACTTCTCGAATATTTGTTTACGAATCATTCGGGCGCTTTCGATATTACGAAGGGAAATTCCTCCAAGTTCAGAGCTCACTTCCCGGATTTCACTGCCCAGTGCCATAATAAGATAGTCATATGAAATAAACTCATGTTTCCCATCTTTTAAAATTAAAAGATTATTCTCATTTTTTTGCACTGACAAAATCTCTCCCTGGATAAATTCAGCGCTGTCCCCACAATACTTTTCATACGGTATTTTTAAATCAGATGACCCAATAATTTCTTTAAAAAGCAACACTTTTCTAAAATGATATTGATTTCGATCAACAAGGATAATCCGAATTTCCTTACCAATCATATTCTTAAATTCCCTTTTAAGCCCCTTTAATAAATGAATGCCCCCATAGCCTCCGCCTGCTATTACAATTGTTTTCATCTTCTCTTCCTCCACTTTCCATTTCCTATAAAACGAATGACGGCCTGCTTTTGTGACAATTGTATAATTATTAAATTTTTCTCACACTTTAATAAGTGAATTACTTTGGTAAAGGGAGGGTTAAAATATGACAAAGCAAAGAGGCCAAAAGGGCAAACCGAATGCAGATAAAGTGAAAAAAGTAATCGCCGTTGAGGAAGTGGAGAAAGCAATACATCCGACAAAAAGACAAAATTCAGAGCAATAATTTAACAGACAAGCAGTGAAGCTTGTCTTTTCTCTTTACTTCCGATAAAAATGTTAGGTAGAATGATGGCGAATATATCTTTTAAAAGGGAGTAAATAAAGATGAAAAAATATATCATTGGCCTGCTCACTATTGTATCCTATGCTTTATTTATCGGTTTCTTTTTCACAAATAAAATCATGTACATAAGAAAAAAAACAGATAAGGAAATTATTGATCTTGAAACAAATGACGGACATTTTAAAATAGAGGACTTTGAAGCTTTAGAAAAGGAAGAAATATGTATCCCTTCCACATTCGGCTATAATATTAAAGGTTCCATTATCGCTCCCCATCATACGAACCGCTATATTATTATTTGCCACGGTGTCACCGTAAATAAATTCAATTCAATCAAATATATGAACCTCTTCTTAGAAAAAGGATGGAATGTTTTAATTTATGATCATAGAAGACATGGCACATCAGGCGGAAAAACGACGAGCTATGGCTATTATGAAAAATTCGATCTCCAGTCCATCGTGCATTTCTTAAAGAAACGTGTTGGTAAAAATATTATTCTCGGTATCCATGGTGAATCAATGGGTGCCGCTACGACATTGCTTTATGCGGGTTCGGTTGAGGATGGAGCTGATTTCTATATCGTTGATTGCCCATTTTCAGACTTAGAATCCCTGCTTCGCTACCGTTTGAAAATGGAATTCCGTATTCCTGGTTTTCTCGTCATGCCATTTGCAAAACCTTTTATTACATTGAGGGACCGCTACTCATTAAAAGATGTCTCGCCAATTACGGTTATTGAGAAAATTAAAAATCCGGTTCTTTTTATTCACAGCAAGCAGGATGATTATATTCTTCCTGAAATGTCAAAACAGCTATATGACAAAAAACCAGGATTTAAAAAAATATATCTTGCAGAAAAAGGAAGCCACGCTATGTCCTTTACTGAAAATAAAGAAGAGTATAATAAAGCAATTGATCATTTCTTAACAGAAATCTCACTTTAGCTATTAAATTTTCAAATAGAACTGAATAATTAGGACTTTCGAAATAGATATTTAACATTATTTAACTATTATATTTTTTAATGGAATTCTCAAGAAAAAGCTTAGAAAAAATATTCCCCTAAAAACAAAAAGATGTATAAAAAATATATAAATATAATGAAGAATCGTCCGATATATAAGAAGTAGAAAAATAAACGGGGAAAAAAGGGGATTTTCAGCTTATGAGGATTTTACAAAATTTGAAAATTAGTCAGAAGCTTTTTTTATTAATCATCATCTCTACTCTCTGCCTGGGAATAGTTGGATTTTCGGGTTATAAATATATGAGAGACATGGCTAAAAGCTCAAATGTCATGTATGACAACCATTTGCAGCCGCTTGATTGGCTAGGCAATGTTCGAACAAATAACCGTGCAATTGATTCTTATACATTAGAATTAATGTTAACGAAAGATCCAGTAAAAAATCAGGAATTAATGACAAGCATTGATGAAGCTGTTGCAGAAAATAATGCGATGCTTGAAAAATTCGGAAAAATACCCCTCTCAGCTGAAGGAAAAGAAGGCTTGGAGCAATATAAAATTAAAGTTATTCAATATTCAGATGCAAGAAAAGTTGCTTTAGATCTAGCAGCGAGAAATGAAAATGAAAAGGCTTACCAACAATATACAAATGTGGTAACAGAAAAACGTAAAGGAGTAAATAATGTTATTACTGGACTCCAGAAATCGAGTTTAGATTTCGCAAAAAAAATTGATCAAGATAATAATGAAAAACTTAAAACAGCGAGTACAATTTTAATTGCAATTATTTTAATAGGTGTAGCTATTTCTATATTAATTGGATTAGTTATCACTAAAATTATCGTCAATCCGGTTAATCAAATGAAAATGTTAATGTCTAAAGCAGAAGAGGGTGATTTCACAGCGAAAGCAGACTATCATTCTAAAGATGAGATTGGTCAGCTTATGGAATCATTCAATAACATGATTACCGGTTTAAGAGCAATCATTTCAACTGTAAGCGAAACATCAGAACTTGTCGCTGCATCTTCAGAAGAATTAAGTGCAAGTGCAGAACAAAGTACGAAAGCTACTGAACATATCTCCTCAACGATTCAAGAATTAGCTGCAGGTTCAGAGCACCAGATGCATAGCTCAGCTGAAACAGTGGAAATGTCGATTGAAGGTAAGAAATCTCTTAATAAAGTAATGTCACAAATGAATTCAATTAATGAAAGTGTAATGGGGCTCGGCAATTCCATTAAAGGGCTTAGTGACCGTTCAACGGAAATCGGACGAATTAACGAAGTTATTACGGCCATTGCAGCCCAGACAAATCTGCTCGCATTAAATGCTGCAATCGAGGCGGCAAGAGCTGCAGAGCATGGGAAAGGATTTGCTGTTGTAGCAGATGAAGTACGAAAACTTGCCGAACAGTCAGCAAATTCAGCAGAACAAATAACAAATTTAATTCAAATGATCCAGCATGAAACAAATCAAACACTGCGTTCTATGGATTCAGCAACAAAAGAAGTAGAAGCAGGTCTTGCAGTCGTTGAAGAAGCCGGAGCATCATTTGATGAAATTGCAACATCGATTAATGCTGTTAAAAATATTGCTGAAGAGTCAGCGGCAAGCAACCAGAACGTATCAGCTGCTACAGAAGAGCAATTAGCATCAATGGAAGAAATTCAAACTTCTTCCTCTACTTTAGCTAATATGTCAGAAGATCTGCAAAATTTAATTAGGAAATTTAAAATCTAATCACATAAAGAGCACCCCTGGATTTTATTACAATCCAAGGGTGTTTTTGCCAGAAGTTTCATTAATATTATAGCTTCCTTCTATTTAAAATGTCCTAAATAGGTAACTAAACGATCAAATTCCACTGAGAAAACATCTTGCAGCCCGAAATAACCTTCTTTTTCTTCAATAACAGTTGCAAATTTTTTGTATAATCGGTGAATATACTTATGATGACGATAAGCATAAAAACGAACTTCCTTACAGTCTTTATTCTCTTCGGCCATATGCCGTACAACTTCTTGAAAACCACGAATAAACAGGTAGCTTTTACGATATTTATTCTCTATTAAACTGCAATCTATAAAGACAATATGTTTATCTTCAAAATTACATTCTCTTGTACCATATGAATAGCTCATCGCCGCAATAACTTTATCATTATCATAAAAAAGAAGAATGTTAGTTTCACTGATCATCGTATAAATGCTTCCCACTGTATCTAATATTGGATATACATCATCAAATTCATTTCGATTACGTAAAAAGAAATATGTAAATTTTTCGTAATCTTCTTCTGCCACACATTTAATCATTTTCATTTTCATCCTCCTCTCTATTCCTTATAATATTCCGTCCAATTCCCTTGCAGAAAAATCGGCTCAATTTCCCCGTCTTCCCGTTCACCATCTACCTGTAATTGTTCCTGACCGATCATAACATCAATATGTATAAGGCTACTGTTAATATTATTCTCTTCACGCTCTTCGGTTGTCATCATTCTCCCATCCTTCAGACCGGTTGTATATGCGTGACCAATCGCAATATGACAAGCCGCATTTTCATCAAAAAGAGTATGATAATATATCAGATTGCTAATTGAGATTGGAGAATGATGAGGAACTAATGCAACTTCCCCTATATATCTCGTCCCCTCATCTGTGGAAATCATCTGCTTCAATTGTTCATATCCCGATTTTGCAGAAAAATCGATAATCCTGCCTTTTTCAAATGTAAGTGTAAATCCATCGATAAGCTGTCCATCGTAAACGAGAGGTTTTGTAATCTGAACAGTACCGTTCACCCCTGTTTTTAATGGTGTCGTATATACTTCTTCCGTCGGTAAATTACAAATAAACGGCGTGCCTTTTACATTTCTATTCAGTCCATTTACCCAAAGGTGATTTTTCGGCAGTTCAATCGTTAAATTCGTCCCCGGTCCTTTAAAATGAAGGAAACGAAAGCTTCTATTATTTAATAATTCGGTTTTTTCATTTAAACCATCCAGATGCTCTTTCCATGCTGTAACTGGATTGTTACAATCTATTCTCGTTGCATGAAAAATAGATTCCCATAATTCCACAATACCTTCCTTTGATTCCAGCTGTGGAAATACTTTTTTTGCCCATTGCACGGTTGGTATGGCAACGACAGACCAGGCTACTTGCATACTAATTAAGCCTTCCATAAAATGACGGGATGCTTCACTTACTGCATTTGCAACTAAATTAATTCGATCCGGATCAATTCCCTCCATATTATCAATATACGGAGATAATACATAAAGGAAAGCAGCACCGTCTCCTGCCATTTTTTCGTATCCTTTTATTTTCCACATTGGAATATTTGTCAATGCCTCTTCTGATGCTAATTCACATTCAAGCCTTTGAAGTTTTTCATCACTCCATTCTATATAAACTTGGCCTGCCCCATTTTCATAAGCGATACGACTTAGTTTTCGAACAAAATCAACAGCAGAAATAGAGGCAAAAATAACTAATGTCTGCCCCTTTTGTATATTTACACCAACTTTTACTGCTAATTCTGCATACTTTTGAATTTTTTCCTCAAATGCAGCCATGAGTCTCTCCTTGTCGAATAATTATTGAACACGCCAATGAATTTTTTTACTAATAAAAAAATATGAGGCATACGAAAAAATAATTAAAATAAACACCGAATTCCTTGTACCCTCTGTCCAGCCAACTGTAAGCATATCCTGCAATGCATTTGCAACATATGTTGTCGGCAGTATATAAGAAATCCACTTTAATATAGCTGGGAGCTGATCTATATCAATCATGACTGGAGTCATAAAGGTAATAAACATTAAAGAGAACTGAGAAATTACACTTGTAAATTGTGGATTAGGTGATAAAAAGCCAATTAACACTCCGATACCAACGACACTGAAAATAGCAATTAAAGCTACTGGTATTAGAAGCCATTCGAAATGAAGCTCAATTCCATATATTTTCTGTCCCAATAAAAAAATAATAATAAACGATGGCAATGAAGTTAATATTCCATAAAAAAGCAGTGACATAATAAAATTCACTTTACGAATCGGTAAGGATGAATAATAAGTAAAATAACCGCCGAATTTTTGATAGGAAATATCTTGACCGAGGATATTCATTCCCATTAATAAAATACTAAAAATCATATTTCCAATAATAAGACGTGCCAGCTGTTCAGAGCTTGTGCCTCCCAAAATAAATTCGAGAAAAAGGAGAGTCACAACCGGGAACATTGTTGCCATTCCTAAAATCCATATTAATTGATGGCGAACAATTGATACTTGAATACGGAACAAAATGAATAACTCAATGAAAAATTGAAAAAAGGAAGATGACCTGTTCATTCTATACATCCTCCTGTTCATTAATTTTTGAATAAACATCTTCTAAACTAGGCGGGATAAGAGAAAATTGGCTAATATATAAATCATCATCTTGAATTAATTCAATAATAGCCGCAGCACTTTCTTTTTCAACCAGCATATGAAGTCTCGTTTCTTCTACTTCCTCAACTGTTCCAAAAGCTGCTAGCTTCTCTTGAATTTTCTCATGATTCCCATTGTAGGTGATCATTTCTAAGCGCATTCTTTGATCTACCCTTCTTTTCAACTCTGCGACACGATCAACTGCAAGCAGTTTGCCTCGATCAATAACAGCCACCCGATGTACAACTTTCTCCGCTTCCAAAATATTATGGGTAACTAGGATAATCGTCGTGCCATTTCTGTTTCTCTCTTTAATAATTTCCCATACTAGTTTTCTCTTTAATGGATCTAATTCATTTGTAGGCTCGTCAAGAATCATAACCGGGGCATTACCAATCAATACGGTTCCTATACTAATAAGCCTTCTTTGTCCTCCTGACAGCTTTTTCAAAAGCTTATCTCTATATTCAGACATCTCAAGCCGCTTCAGTATAGAATCTGTTTGTTTTTTTGCTTCAGTTCGGGATAAGCCTCTTAATCTGCCAGTAAAATAAATAGCTTCCCATGTTTTGAGAAAGGAAAGCGCAAATGTTTCCTGTGAATAATATGCTACTTGCCTTAATACTTCTTTTGTATCTTTAAGAACATCTTGACCGGAAAACCTTATCGTTCCCATCGTCGGTGCAAGCTGTCCGATCATCTGTTTAATTAATGTTGTTTTACCTGCACCATTTGGCCCTAAAATTCCAATAATTTCTCCCTTATAAATAGTTAATGAAATATTATCATTTGCTTTATCATTCGTTTTTTTATAAGAAAGAGTAATATTTTTCAACTCGTAAATTGATTGAGGCATCCTCTTTAAACCTTCCACTTCTCATTTAGAAAATATATTTCAACAAACTGAATCTCCTATAATATTCCCTTATAATAGATTAACAGTTTCAGAAATGGGTCTGACCTAAAAGTCAGACCCATTTCTGAAAAGCTCAGCTTATCTACCGAAGCCGCTTCCGTCTTTTACCGGTTTACCGATTGTTGGCATTGGTGGAAACATCATGTAAACTCCTCCCTTCTCCCATTTGTTACTAATTACCCTGAAAATTCAGATAATCTAGTTTGAAATTACTATAACATAAACTTAATAAATATGACTATAAACCTATCAAAAAAAAGATAACTTTTTACTAGATTTATGTTGCAGCCATCAGGCATTCTTTTATAAATATCATTTTTTCTTTACCCATTATAAAACCTGCCGTCACAACGAACGGCAGGTCATGTTTTATTTTATAATGTTTAAATAATGCGCGGCATCCGGCATAAAACGGAAATTTGTTTTCTCAAGGCTGGCAGTGAATCCTTTATCTCTTAACGTCTCTATTAACTCATCCATTTGTGGATATAATTCATTTTTAAATCCTACGAGCGGATAAATTCGAATAACTCCGCCTTTTTTTGTCACTCGAATAAGCTCTTCAATCGCTTGAAGGTGAAAATCATAATCAAACTGATCCTGGTATAAAAACAAGAAATGATTACATAGTACAAGCGAAAACGTATGATCATTAAAAGGAAGTAACGGCAGTTTTGCTTCTTTATATAATTGTCTATTTTCTTTGTAACTTGCTAGGAACTGACGCAGAGACTGCTCTCTTATCTCCTCATGCTTCTCTAAAGTTTCATATGTATCCCAAGTGAATAAATGTGCATTATTTCTTATTTTTTGAGCAGCCAGTTTAAGCTCTTCGTCTCCATACTTGCTCATTTCTTCAAATGCTAATTTATAAAGCGGATCAACAGCTTGCCCGTCATATCCTCTCTTTATTAACTCTGCAGTAAATGATGATGCTCCTGAAGCAACATCAAGCACCGGCCCTTTTCTTAAAAGGACGTCATCAAGCATGAACATTTCCTTATACTCACTAAATGCACGGCATGTCATCGCCACACCTGTCTGTTCATAAATTACTTCTCTGCTCAATCTAATCTCTCCTTTTCTCTTCTCTGCTAAACTATTACAATTTCATTCTAAACCTCTATGGAAAAAATTACAACTGTTCATTGACAAATGAAATGGATAATCTTAACATAGTATATGAGCATATGCTCATATACTATGTTAAGAGGTGTACATATGATCTACGATATTATTATAGTAGGAGCCGGTCAGGCTGGTTTAGCAATGGGATATTACTTAAAGAAAACAAAAATGTCATTTCTTATCATTGACCAGTGTTCTGGAATAGGTGAAGTTTGGCGGAGCCGCTATGATTCTCTTACATTGTTTACACCACGTTCCTTTAGCTCGCTCCCTGGCAGTAAATTAGCGGGAAATGAGAATAACTATCCAATAAAAGATGAAATTGCTGATTATTTAGCCCATTATGCACAGGAACATGCACTTCCGGTTCAATTAAATACGATTGTTCAAATACTTTCTAAAGAAAAAGATGTTTTTCAAATTACAACGAACCAAGGTTTATTGGAGGCAAAACAAATTGTTATTGCAACAGGTCCTTTTCAGAAGCCTTTTATACCTGACTGTTCAAACTTATTAGCAAAGGAAATTTTTCAAATCCATTCTGCTCATTATAAAAATAAAAACCAATTAAAAGACGGCTCTGTTTTAGTCGTTGGCGGCGGGAATTCAGGCTGTCAAATAGCTGTAGAGCTTGCAGAAGACAGAGATGTTCATTTATCTGTTAGCAAGAAATTAAAGTTCCTTCCACAGGATATTGGAGGGCGCAGCATTTTTCACTGGTTTGATAAGCTTGGAATTTTAAAAGCAACTGTCCACTCTTCTGCTGGCAGATTTCTTAAAAGGCAGGCTGATCCGATCTTTGGTAAAGAATTAAAGGCTTTATTAAAAAAGAAGCAAGTAACTCTAAAACCGCGCCTCACTTCTGTAAAAGACGATAAACTTATTTTTCAGGATGGCAGCGAGTTTAAAGCCGATAATATTATCTGGTCAACCGGTTTTAAATATGATTACAGCTGGGTACATATTCCGCAGGCTTTTCATTCTGACGGCTCCCCTGTTCATGAAAGAGGAGTAACCCCGGTTAATGGTTTGTATTTCTTAGGTTTGCCATGGCAGTATAGACGTGGTTCCGCATTATTGCAAGGTGTCGGCTATGATGCAAGCTATTTATATGAAAAAATAAAGGAGGGAATTTTATATGAAACGAAATGATCATTCTTTTTTACCTGATACGACGGTGAATGAAGCATCCAAAATTTTTAAAGCGTTAGGTGACCCGACAAGAATTAAAATTTTATATTTACTGTCTGAAGAAGAATGTTCCGTTAATCATATAGCTGAAGTGCTTGATCTATCCCAATCTGCTATTTCCCATCAACTCAGCCTGTTAAGAAATTTACGGTTAGTGAAATATCGGCGTGAAGGAAATACATTATTTTATACGTATGATGATGAGCATGTTATTTCTATCCTCCATGAAGTGATTGGGCATATTGAACATAATTAAAAGGAGCATTATGCTCCTTTTAAAAATCATTTATTTCTCTATTAAGCTCATGCGCGGATTTAATATTTGGGACGGGCTCGTTAGCATAAAAGTATTTGCCGTTTCATTAAAACTGATCGTTAAATTTTCATCTAAAAAAACCATTTTTGTTTTTTCAATAACGACAGGAACGAAATTCGTCTCCACTTCCTGATCATCTTCCTCTATTTCGTCGACAATCCATAATGCAGCAACACCGCTAACGACACAGCCGCAGCCATCTGTATCATACTTCAGTTTCAATTTTTTACTACTTGGAATTTTATCAGTTAATTTCTCAATCGCTTCTTTCGTAAATGTGATTTCCATTCAGATCTTCTCCTCTCATTTCTATCGACATTTTAACATACATACATATTTCCCGCATGATTCTATACGAAACTCGCTTTTTATGTAAAAGGATGCTAACATCCTCTTTTCATTTTAAGTTATTCCCTCATATCCTAAATCATTTAAACATTTTGCTATTAACTGATAGCCACGATCATTAGGATGTACTTTATCCACTGATAATAACTCGGCCTCTTTTCCTTTAAAAGCTGAGTAAATATCTGCTACACGGATTAAGTGTCCATCATCAAATCCATTTAATGCCCGATTAAACAGATGAATCCATTTATCGGCAAATTGAATATCCGGAAACGGATTATACAGGTTTAATAAACGAATCATATACGGCTGTCCGCAATTGCTTTTCAATTCTTTTATAACATCCATAATATGATCAATATTTTCCCTGCATTCTTTTAATGATTGCATAAGCTCTTCATTATTTCCTGTTGATTCAAAGGTCCTGCTCGCATTGATCAAATCATTTGCACCTGCTGATAATGTAATAATGTTAGCCTCGTTTATTTTTTCATGCAATGCTTCCGTTTTAACAATTTCAAGCACATCACCTGTCTCTATTCCAGATTTAGCGTAAACATTTATACGTACTGGTGAACATAGATTTCGTTCTATGAATCTTGCATAATAAGACACAAAACTCGGGGCAAACAGAGAAGCTCCAACACCGACTGTAAGTGAATCACCTAACGCTGCATACTTAAGATACGAATGCTTATCCTTCATAATAAACCTCCAAAAAGATCTTCCAATTAACATACTCTGAATAGAGCGATTTGGGGGCTTTTCCATTTATAATTAGGCGCGGTATTCTTAAAACAATAGAAAAAAAGGACGATCCTCTCTATACTTAATAATGAAACGAGGTGCTCTCCTATGGAGGAAAAACTATTAGTGAAAATGTTTCATAAAAGCTTTCAGCAATATGGACGGGACTTAACAATCGATCCATTAAATGAAAAGGAAAAGAAGGAATTAATAAAAGAAGCAGTAAAACAGCAGCAAATAGATCCAGACTCAGAATGGTTTGAAATAATAGAGGATATCGTATATGAATATGTCACAAATCAAGAAATAATATAAGGCTCACCTAAATGAGCCTTTACGCGTTAATTTCTGGAATACAAACTGAATTGTAAAGCATGTAAAAGCTAAAGCTATAAATGAATATACGAATATGAATGGATTACCAACAAAACCGAATGCCACTTCATTTTGCAGCATATAGACACTTTCATCCTTCCCAACATCAGGAACATAAGCCTTCGTTATTATGTAGCCTTTTAAAAATGTGAGAGAGAAATAAACGAAATGTAGGGCAGCTGAAATAATACATGCACGTACGATTATTTTCAATGGAACATCCCTCCATCCTCTTCATAATACTTATCAAATACGTTAGCATATTGCTCTTTTAATTGTTGTATAAGCTCCACATTATCTGACATAATATCAAGTACATCCGTACTTACATATGCCAGAAAACTATCATTATAAAAAGCAATATATACCCCTATGCATCCATGGCTTACTGCCTTACAGTATTTATATATTTCCTCTTTCTTTACATTTTTGACCGTTGCATAAATAACTGCACCTTCCTCATTCGGATTTTTAATCACTGTTTCTTTCCAATTATTAATCTTAAAAAAATCTCCTAATCTAATCTTTTCCCGAAATCGTTTATTTTTATATGTATATCCGATAATGAATGAACAGTCTATTCTTTCCTGGCGATCAAATAAACCTTTTAAAATGTCAGTTAATAATTTTGTATTGCAGTTTTCAAATACCTCCATATCAAACCTAATTCTCTCATCCTGTTCCATTTGAAAAAACGGCGTTTCATCAGCCTCAAACTTTACTCCAAATCTCTCTATTCTTTCCATAGTCATACTCCGTTTATTTTTTTAAAAATGCCTTTCCTCCAATTAATTCTACAAATCCTGGCATTATCTGATAAATTGTAGAACCGAGGCCCATCCATCCGGGCAGATTAATTTCTCTCTTCGGTGTCATCATTGCCTTTACAATTTTTTCTGCTACTTTATTAGGATCGAGCATCCAGCGGTCAATATTTTTCATATAGTCTCCGCCTTCATCAGCAATATCAAAAAAATTCGTTCGAATCGGACCTGGATTAACAGCTGTAACGAAAATATTTTCATCTTTTAACTCCATACGAAGACTGTTCGTGAATCCTAATACAGCATGTTTCGTCGCAGCGTAAATACTTGATTTAGGTGTTGCCAGCTTTCCTGCCTGTGAAGCAATATTAATAATGTGGCCTTTTCTTCTCTCAATCATTTTCGGAAGAACTGCTTTTGTGCTCTCAATAAGACCGAACACATTTACTTCAAACATTGCTCTCATTTCATCTGTTGTTGCATCTATTGCATGATTAAAAATTCCAAATCCAGCATTATTAACAAGTATATCAATCGTTCCTATTTCTCTTTCAATCTTTTCAAAAACGATCTGTATTTCTTCTATCTTTTGCACATCAAGTGCATAATAAGAGCAGGGAACTTTATAAGTTTTTTCTATTTCCCGAGAAATTTTTTCCAATCGTTCTACCCTTCTTGCCAGAAGAATCGGATATGCTCCCTGTTTCGCACATTCTATTGCAATTTTCTCCCCGATTCCACTTGATGCCCCAGTTATTACAACAAGATTTTCTCTTAAGCGCAAATTCATAAATCCACCTCAAAAAATGTTAATGTACTAATCTTTTACCTTTAATTTGAGTGATTTCCTGCTAATAGTCAAGCATTGGAAATGATTAAACTTGACAACTATTTCACTAACAGCACATAATAATGAAAAAAATCGAAAATAAAGGGGATAAAAACTTTGAATAAAATAGGAGTTATCGGTGCCGGGTCAATGGCTGAAGCAATTGTTTCAGGCTTAATAAAAGGTAAACTTATGGCACCGGATCAAATTATTATTTCCAATCGTTCCAATTCTGAACGCTTATTCGAGCTGGAAACGGCATACGGTGTCAAAGTTACTCATGATAAAAAAGAAGTAATCGAACAGTCCAGTATCATTCTTTTAGCTATGAAACCAAAAGATGTAGAAGCTGGAATTAATAGTATAAAAGATTATGTTACAAATCAGCTCATCATCTCTGTTTTAGCAGGTGTCTCCATTGCAACTATTTCTCAAATTTTCGAGAAAGACTTACCTGTAGTCCGTGCAATGCCAAATACGTCAGCTTCCATCGGGAAATCAGCAACAGCAATCGCAGCAAACAATAAAGTGACAGCAGACAATCTTCAAGCATGTAAAACATTATTCGAAGCAATTGGAAGCTGTACCGTTGTAAAAGAAGCCCAGCTTGATGCAGTAACAGGCCTATCAGGAAGCGGGCCTGCCTATCTTTACTATTTCGTTGAATCACTTGAAAAAGCGGCAGAGGAAGTCGGACTTGAAGGGCAAATCGCAAGGGAATTAATTTTGCAGACAATTGCTGGCGCAGCTGAAATGCTGACAACGAGCGGTAAACATGCCTCTGTTCTTAGAAAAGAAGTAACGAGTCCTAACGGAACAACAGAAGCAGGATTAACGATGCTGAAAGACAAAAATTTTGAAGAAGCAGTTATTTCCTGTGTAAAAAGAGCAACAGAACGTTCAGAAGAACTGAAAGAAATGTTTGCAAAAACAGTTATTAATACAACGAAATAATATAATAGGAGTAAATAAATGGAGCATATTAAAAAGGTCCTTCCACATCGCTTTCCATTTCTGATGATTGACGGAATAGAAGAAATGGAACAGGGAAAATCAGTAAAAGGATATAAAAATATAAGCCATAACGATTATTATATAAACAAAAGTGACGAAACATTTCCAAACACACTTGTTGTAGAGGCTCTCGCTCAATTAGGAGCATTTGCAAGTACAACAGAACAAACCGGACTTGGATTTCTCTCCTCCTTAAAAGGAGTTACATTTACAGGATGTGCTAAAGCAGGAGATCGAATCGATTTATATTATGAAGTGCTTCGGAACAAACGCGGCTTCGTTCTTGGAAGAGGAACAGCTAAAGCAGGCAATGAAACGATTGTAACTGCAGAAGAAATTCTAATTTATCAGGCACCGCAAACTTAAATCTTAAGCTTGCGGTGTTTCTTTTTTTAAAATTGAGCAAAAATAATGACGGTACTTCTTTTCAGCTGTATAATCCCTATTAAAACTATCGATATTGGAGGAACAGATAATGACAGCAAAACTTTTTGAACCTTATACGATTAAAAATGTAACGTTGAAAAATCGGATTGTTATGTCACCGATGTGCATGTATTCTGCAGAAGCAGACGGCAAAGTAAATGACTTCCATCTGACTCATTATATTAGTCGTGCAGCAGGCCAAGTTGGATTAATTATGGTCGAGGCTTCCGGGGTTACTCCTCAAGGACGGATTTCTGAAAATGATCTTGGCATTTGGAGTGATGAGCAAATTCCAGGTCTTCGCAAATTAGTCGATGGTATTAAACAATACGGATCAAAAACATCGATTCAAATTGCACATGCAGGAAGAAAATCAAAAGTAAACGGTGATATTATCGCCCCGTCTGCAATCCCTTTTGATGAGCATTCCAAAACTCCAAAAGAAATGACAAAAGAAGAGATCAAAGAAACAATCCAGGCGTTCCAAGACGGCGCAAAGCGCGCACTGCAAGCAGGCTTTGACACAATTGAGCTTCATGCTGCACACGGCTATTTAATTAATGAATTCCTATCTCCATTATCAAATAAACGAGACGATGAATATGGGCAAGACCAGTACTTATTTTTAGAAGAAATTATCAATGCTGTGAAAGAAGTATGGGACGGACCTTTATTCGTTAGAATATCGGCAACAGATCATCATAAGGACGGATTAACTGTTGAGGATTACATCGAGTATTCAAAAAAAATGAAAGCACAGGGGATCGACTTAATCGACTGCAGCACAGGGGCATTAGTTAATACATCTATTAATGTTTATCCCGGGTATCAAGTGCCTTATGCAGAAAAAATCCGTCAGGAAGCTGATATTCCAACAGGTGCAGTCGGACTTATTACGCATGGCATTCAAGCGGAAGAAATTTTACAAAATGAAAGAGCAGATTTAATTTTTATTGCGCGTGAATTATTACGTGATCCGTACTGGCCTAGAACGGCGGCAAAACAGCTCGGTACTAAGATAGAAGCACCTAAGCAATATAGCCGAGGCTGGTAATTTTTCAAAAAATAAAGGCAGCTCCGCATGTCCGGTTGGGGCTGCTTTCTCTTATACAATCTGGTATGTAAAAAAGACTATGGGAAGATACTTCATTCAATACCTTCCCTGTACTTTATTCGTCTTATCTTCATTAAATAATTTAACTTTTGATTCTCCCTTTCTTTTTTTCTGACCTTTTTTGTACCGGTCAGTTACTTCTACCAACTCCTCCACCGCTGCTTCAAATTGTTTACGTGTTAATTGTTTATTCGCAAAAGATAAACATAGTAAAGCTAATGCAATTGGCATCGTATCAAGTTGAATATCAATATTTACATCTACATCTGAGTTTCCACTACGGTTAATATAAGAAGAAGTGGAACCCATATCATAAGAGAAAATTTCCGGTGGTTCCATTAAACTATCAAAATCAATATACTCCACTATTAATTGGCTCCTTTCTAAAAAAATTAGTTTGTATAAGAGAGTATCGGTATAAATCCGAATACTCTCTTACGTGAATCCATCTTATTTAAATCTTAGAAAAAGTCATATTTTTGTCTCTGTTTTTGATTCTGATCTTGATTCTGATCTTGATCTTGATCTTGATCAGCTTCTGCTTCTGTGCGTGCACGTACTTTTGCTTTTGAATCAGAATCCACGTCTACATCGATACGAACTTTAGAATTTCCACTGTTATTAACTTTTGCTACGTTGATATTTTTATCTGTATTTTTTAATTTATTGTCATTGTCATTATCGATATCATTGTCAAAATCAAAATCTACATCTGACTTTGCTTTTGAGTGACTTTTTGCCTTAGCTTTATTGTGATCATCATTGTTATCGAATTCTGGAAACCATGAACGGCTCATATTGTCACCTCCTTCCCTTTCTTTACAAGCATTATATTCAATTCTGGCAAAATGAATTGGACAACATAATCAATATAATTGCGGATTTTGAAACTATTTAAACCAGTTGTGATTCATCAACAAAAAAAGGGACATAAATACTTCTCTCCTATAGAAAAGTATTTATGTCCCTTTATTGCTTTTAGACTATTAAATTATCTTTTATATAATACACACAAAAAAGAGCTTAAAGAGAAAATAATATTTTTTCCCTTTAAGCATATTTTATATTAAAGAATGTATTTAAAAACCGCTGTCACTTGATGCAGTTTTCTTATCCAATACAAATAATCACTCACCTCGTACAATATCAAATAAATCAAAATCGTTCGCAAGCTCTGTATTTGGATGGATACTTCTTGCTTCTGTTAGTAATCCTTCTATATGATGCTCCTGATAACGGGAGCTAATATGGGTAAGGATTAATTTTTTCACATCTGCTTCCTGTGCAATTTTTGCAGCCTGCTCCGTCGTGGAATGGAAATAATCATATGCGAGCTGATCATCTGATTTGCCGAAAGTAGCTTCATGAATAAGTAAATCTGCTTTTTCAGCAAGTTCAATACTTGTCTCGCATTTTCTCGTATCACCGAGTATTGTCACAATTCTCCCTTTTTGCGGAGCACCTAGGAAATCTGCTCCATTTAACGATCTGCCGTCATCAAGGATAATCGTCTCACCTTGTTTAAGCTGCTGAAAATGCGGACCTGCCGGCACATTCATTTCTTTTAATTTTTCGATTAAAAGCGGACCAGGCAAATCTTTTTCCGTAATTCTATAGCCATATGAAGGGATACCATGTTCAAGCTTGCGGGCTTCAACGATAAATGTATCATCTTCGAATATAACACCTTCTTCAATTTCTATAATTTCAAGAGGGTATTTTATATATGTTGTACTTAAAGTAAGTGTTGTCATAACAAACTCTTTAATGCCCTTTGGACCGTAGATTGTCAATTTATCTTTCCCATCTTGAAAGGATCGGCTTCCAAGCAGACCGGGAAGCCCGTAAATATGGTCCCCGTGCATATGGGTAATAAAGATTTTTTCGATTCGCCGCGGCTTTATTGGGGTATGTAAAATCTGATGCTGTGTTCCTTCACCACAGTCAAAAAGCCAAACCGATTTGCGCTCTTCTAATAATTGAAGAGCGATCGATGTTACATTCCGTGCTTTCGCTGGTATACCTGCACCAGTTCCTAAAAATAAAACATTCACAACATTATCCTCCTAAAATACTATTGCATTTAGAATACATTATTTTGCATGCCGAGAGAAGTAGAAACGATAATTAATAGTAAATTCGTTTATAATAAGAATGAATTTTATTTGATTTAATGAACATTTACATTTAATATTTGAAGAGGATATTTCAAAGTACATAGTTCTACATTTTTCAGCATATTTTGACAAAATAAATGCTATTAAAAAGTGAGGTAAAATGAGTGATTACAGAACAACATCCTAAAGCAGTTATCGTAATTTTTGGAGCAACCGGAGATTTAGCTAAAAGGAAATTATTCCCTTCTATCTACCGTCTCGTTCGAAATAATAAAATTGGTAAAGAATTTGCAGTCGTAGGTGTCGGACGAAGACCTTTAACAAATGAAGAATTTCGCCATAACGTGCAGGAATCTATTCAATCATCTATTGAAGATTCAACAGAAACAGATGAATTTTCATCCCATTTTTATTATCACCCGTTCGATGTGACGAACCCCTCCTCTTATAATGAGCTTAAAACCGTCTTACATGAATTAGATAACTCTTATAATACGGAAGGTAACCGCATGTTTTATTTAGCAATGGCTCCTGAGTTCTTTGGAACAATTGCTAGCAACTTAAAAAAAGAAGGTTTAACTGATACAAAGGGCTGGAGCCGTCTTGTAATCGAGAAACCATTTGGACATGATCTTCCATCTGCTCAAACATTAAACCAAGAACTTCGTGAAGTATTTAATGAAGATCAAATTTATAGAATTGATCACTATTTAGGAAAAGAAATGGTACAAAATATCGAAGTTATCCGCTTTGCAAATGCAATATTTGAGCCGCTTTGGAACAATCGCTATATTTCAAATATTCAAATTACATCAAGTGAAGTTCTCGGTGTAGAAGACCGCGGACGTTATTATGAACACTCTGGAGCACTGCGTGATATGGTGCAGAACCATATGCTTCAAATGGTGGCATTACTTGCAATGGAACCCCCGATTAAGCTTGCGACAGATGAAATTCGAAGTGAAAAAGTAAAAGTATTAAGAGCATTGCGACCAGTTAATGAGGAAAATGTTTCTGACTACTTTGTTCGTGGACAATACTATTCAGGAAGTCTTTTCAATAAATCAGTTCCGGCCTACCGGGAAGAAAGTAATGTTGATGAGCAGTCAATGACAGAGACATATGTAGCAGGAAAAGTAATGATTGATAATTTCAGATGGGCCGGAGTACCATTTTATATAAGAACTGGAAAGAGATTAAAAGAGAAATCAACAAAGATTGTCATTCAATTTAAAGATATTCCAATGAATCTTTATTACAACCGAAAAGAAGATTTAGCGCCAAATCTGCTCGTTATCCATATTCAGCCTGATGAAGGTATTACATTGCAATTAAATGCGAAAAAGACTGGAAGCGGTGTATATGGAAAGCCGATTGAGCTTGATTACTGCAATAATTGCCTTGATGGCATTAATACACCTGAAGCATATGAAAAACTTATTTATGACTGTATGCGTGGAGATGCAACGAACTTCACTCATTGGGATGAAGTAGCACTATCTTGGAGCTATGTCGATACGATCTCACATGCTTGGAAAAAAGAAAAAGCAGAGCTTGCTTTCTACCGTGCTGGTTCAGCAGGTCCAAAAGAGGCTGATGAACTTTTAGAAAGAGACAGCTTCCACTGGTGGCATGTAGGTGATGATTTAGGATGTTAATGAAATATCCGTCCCAATATGGGACGGATATTTTAATTATTTACACGTATTGATAAAATGAAATTTCTATCAGCCGGGGTTTCTCCTTCCACACT